>NZ_SJPW01000003.1:300000-520663 GCF_007860125.1 Rubripirellula tenax | reverse complement strand
GCCGGGCTTGCCCCGGCGGAGCAAACAAGTGGTCGCTACAGCCAACACGAAAGATAATCCTTGATTCTGAATCTTTAGGCCTCCGCTCCGGGCTTGCCCCGGCGGAGCCAACGACTCAATGCTGGTGAATCCGCATTGCGCCGCGATACACATGCTAAATCATAATTTTTTGCTCGTTGTGTCAAAGAATGGGGCTGAGTCGCGTATTCTTTTGTAGAGGAATATGCGAGTGATGACACCAACACCTGAAACGAGCGAGAGTCTGCTGATTCGCGTCCGCGATCCTGAGGATCGTGCGGCTTGGGATCGGTTTGATGCGATCTATCGTCCNGTGGTCTATCGGGTTGCTCGGCGAGCGGGCTGGCAGCACTGCGACGCCGAAGATCTGACGCAGCGAGTGATGGTATCCGTTGCCAAAGCGGTGCCGGAGTGGCGAAAGGATCACAGCAAAGGTGGCTTCCGAAGTTGGTTGTACGCGATCGCTCGAAACGCATTGATTAGCACGTTGCGAAAGTCGGGACGTGAGCCAGCGGGCGGCGGCAGTGAGTTTTTACTGCAATCGCAAACAATCGAAGGACCGGCAAGCGAACTGGAGCGTTTGATCGACCAGGAACATCATCGCAGCCTGCTGCGTCGAGCCGCCGAACTGGTTCGCGATGAATTCAAGGACACGTCTTGGCAAGCGTTCTGGTTGACCACGCTCGGCGAACTCTCGGTTCCCGAGGCAGCCGAAAAATTGCAGCTCTCGACCGGCGCGGTCTACGCGGCTCGCAGTCGGATTCTACGTCGACTGCAGGAAGTGGCTGGGCAATACGATCACGAAGAAAAGGCGACGCAATCATGAATCGACAACAGCTTCAAACGCAATGCAACCCCGACGCATTGGAACAGTTTCTCCAAGGGACGCTTGGCGGCAGCGAAGCCGAAGTGCTGGAACTGCACTTGACGCAGTGCGAGTCGTGTGCCGAGCAAATCCAACTTGCCGCCCAACGCGATGTGTCATGGCAGGAAGCTCAAAACCTGCTGGCAGCCGACGAGTACGACAGCCCTGAACAGGTCTCTGCAATCACGTCGCTGCTATCAGGCGAACAGGATGCCATCACCAAGCAACAAACGGCCGACGTGCTCTCTCGCGAGATACGTGGCTGGCTCGATCCAACCGACGATCCGCAGTCGTTAGGTCGATTTGCGGGATACGAGATTGTCGGTATCGTCGGCCATGGTGGCATGGGGATCGTGCTAAAGGGTTTTGAGTCGTCGCTCAACCGTTACGTCGCTATCAAAGTTCTAGCGCCTCGTTTGGCAACGAACGGTAATGCACGCAAACGATTCGCTCGCGAAGCCCAAGCCGCAGCGGCGGTTCGGCACGACAACGTGATCGCGATCCATCGTGTCGACGACTGGCACGGCTTGCCATTCTTGGTGATGCCCTACGTCGGCGGAATCTCATTGCAAAAACGTATCGATACCGAAGGCTCGTTGAACATCGAGCAGACGCTACGAGTCGGCGTACAAATCGCATCGGGACTCGCTGCCGCTCACGCCCAGGGCCTAGTGCATCGCGACATCAAACCGGCGAACATTTTGTTGGAGCAGGGAGTCGAACGTGTTACCATCACCGACTTCGGCTTGGCTCGCGCAGCCGACGATGCTTCAGTGACTCGCACGGGAGTGATCGCAGGCACGCCGCAGTACATGTCACCCGAACAAGCCGACGCTCGGCAGATCGACGCCCGCAGCGATTTGTTCAGTCTCGGTAGCGTGCTTTATGCGATGGCTACTGGCCGCCCACCTTTTCGCGGCGACCACAGCTTTGAAGTGCTCAAACGCATCGTCAACGAGCCTGCACGCCCCATGCGAGAGATCGAAGCGTCAGTTCCCGAATGGTTCGAGCAACTGGTCGCTCGCCTGCACTGCAAATTCCCCAACGACCGTTTTGATTCCGCCGAGCAAGTGGCCGATCTACTCGAAGACTGCCTCGCCCACGTCCAGCAACCAACCACAACCCCGCTCCCCGAAGCCGTCACGAATCCCGTAGCGGAAGTCGTCAAGAGTTTCGGCTCTCGCAGTGCAAACCCCGCATCCGAAAGTCTTGACGACTTCCGCTACCCACCGATCGGCAAACTGATTGCCGCTGCCGCCTTCGGATTCTCGCTGATCTTCGCAGGCGTGTTGATCGTGCTGGAATTGAACAAAGGCACGCTGAAGATCGAGTCGGACGTTGATGACGTGCCGATTCGTATCCTACAGGCTGAGAAAGTCGTGGAAGAACTGACGGTCTCCAAGCAAACACAAACAGTGCGGGTTGCTGCAGGAAAGTACGTCGTCGAGGTTGATGGTGACATTGAGAATATCGAGGTACTCGGTGGAGAAGTCGTTCTCAATCGTCGCGGTGTTGGGACGGTTAAAATCGTCCAATCGCCGAGAAGCAACGAGAATCTATTTATCGGAGATGAATCGCGACTCATCCAACGTTTACAAGGAAAATGGCGTGTGGTTCGAATCGTCGATCCGGAGGGGGCCGATTACCAACCGCAGAAGATATCGGGATGGACGATCGAGGGCCACACGATGACCACCTTTGGCGAACAAATGCAGGTGGAAATTCCATTCAGGTTAGATGAAACTCAATCGCCCGCTCAGTTCGACCTACCAATAGCAGACGAGTCAAATAGTGACATCATCGGACTCATTGACGTTACCGGAGATAGGCTGAAGGTGATCAACTCAGAAAACACAGGCGGCAAATCGGAGCCAATCCGTCCGGTGAAACTCGAACCTGCATTAGGATTTCGCTACGTTGAAATGGAACGGGTCATTGAGGCAATAGATGATGAACCGAAGGTAACGAAAACTTCAAGCAAAGATACAAAGTCAGATACTGTCGTAATGTTGCCAGATGAAGACGGGGTCTATTGGTCCGATCGTACACTCGATGGTTGGCGGGCTGGTGTCAGGGTTGTCCAGTCGCCAACAAGCAAACAACGTACGCTGGTCATTCAACCCATGCTTCGCAATCTGACTGACCAGGAACAGACCGTCAATTTGTCAATCTGCGGTCGAGGCAAACTGTCGTACGAGATCACAACCGACAATCGCCTCCGATCCGATGTTTTGGGTGGTTCGCGAATCGAAGATCATGTTGCAAAGTCGAACGAACATTTACAGCCAGAACGTTGGCAGGCAACGTTTGACTTTACAGGCTTGGAGCCGGGCAATTACTCGCTCTCCCTCGGCTCTCCATTTTCGGTGCCAGTTGAAGGGGAGGTTGGTAGGCGGCGCGGTGTTCCCCTCGGGGTGACTCTACCGGTTCACATACCGGAGGCGCAAATTGCGGATGATCCCCTTGCCAACCTTCCCATACGTTGGGGCAAGCCGGTCAGTGGACTGCGGGTTGGGATTCTGTTTCTGGGCGCGACCGAAGACAATGTAAAATCTTTTCGTCATGGCGATCTTGTCCAAGCTGAGTTGTTTGTTCAGAACATTTCTCGGAAGAACATTCCCTGTCAATTTTTGAAACCACACCCGTTGGATGGCTGGGGACTGAACATCGAAGACAACGATGGTAAAACTCTGCGTCCAAACCAGAAACACATATCGATGTACAGTCCACGGCAATTCTTTAGCGCAGAACTGGCAGCAGGCGAGATTCAACCCATCACCGGCAATCTCACTCGGTTTAAGAGCGAGAACGAAGACGAGAATGGAGCAGATTCCAAACTGGAACACGCTCGGTTTCGCATCGAGGTCAAAACTCCGACAGAGCCGCAGGTTCGTCCGCCGTATACCTATGCTCTGCCCAAAGGTCTCTACAAGACAAGTGCTTTTTTGAATTTCAAGCGAACTGACATACCCGATGCCCTCATCCCAATAACGACCGGTGAGATACAATTTCGTGTGGGAACAGAGAAGGTGGCAGTCACCAAAAGCAATCCTGACCGCAACACGCAAACATCCAAACCGGGCGAACAAAACGTGTCGGACACCTTAAGCCAAGCACAAGGCAGATGGATTGTGGAGACTTTGAACGAAGCAGGCGAAGAATGTCTGGTCAATTCCCCTGAAGAGTTGATTTGCGAAATCGAAGGCAACATCCTGCGATATAAAGTTGGCACCAAGGATTTGCCGGGCCCGATTCTGCTGGTCGATATCAAAGATAGCGATCCGTCACCGACAGAAGCTAACGGGCCAATGCCTGTAGATTTTGTCTATTTTCCTAACGGCGATTCTGAGACAAATCATGGAATCATCGCCTGCGATGACGACACGCTGTCGATTTGCATGGCAACCGAACCAGCAAAATCCAAGGAAGACTTTCGCCCAACATTGTTTGTTGCTGGTTCAAAAGTCACGATGTGGAAGTGCCGTCGCGCACCCTTGGATACGGAAAAAACTAAAGTGTCGGACATCGAAAATCTCGAAGCTAATGTGTTAGGTAACTTCAATCCGAACTCCGTTCCACCGACCACCAAGCCGAAACTACTAAAGACCTGGGAAGAAGTAGAAACTCACATCGCGTCACTGGTTAAAAAGCGGGAAAAGATTGTCAATGCGGACGTCGAGCTGAAACTAAAACATAGTGGCAGCTATGTAAGTCAACGACGTTATCACGTTTGGCTCAATGGAAACAACAGGCGTGCCGATTGCCGTGGCATCTCGAGCGATGGCACCGAACATTACACCCACATCATCACCCCAACGTTTAGCTGGTATGGCGATCATCAGGACAGTGATAACTCGCAGCTAAACCGACGTGATCCGAAAGATCCCGTCGGATGGGGAACGCTTGGTTGCGTGATTGACGTTCGCAAGATCGGACTCGTCAACTGGTCCATCGAATCACTCAGTTCCCACAGGTTCGACGACGATCTGTTGCCCGATGGATACACAAATCCTCGTGTTGAAACTGGCGAGCATGAAGGTAACCCGATCACAATCGTGAAAATGGATCGAGCGAGTGAGAAGACTGCCCGCGCATGGACGGAGTTCTGGCTTTCACCAGCTCACGGAAATTTCCCCGTCTACATTGCCAACGGCTGGACACAAAAAGAGGACTTGGGCAAGAAGTACGTGATCTCCCAGCATACGGACTGGAAGTTGATTGACGGAATCTGGTTTCCGACGCGCGTCAAGCATCGTTACCAGTGCGAGAACAGCAAGATCGACAACACTGGAACGTACGAACTGATCGCGGCCGAATTGGGAGTTGCCCCAGCCCCAGAGGTCTTTGATCCATTGGAGGTGAAACACGCGCCCAACAACCCACCTCCACCCGAGTTCATGGACGCCGAGACCGTTTTTAGTCGCACGAAGCAACAATCGGCGATCTGGTTCCAGTCAGGCGAGCATGTCCATTTCGCCATGTACTACCCAGGCACATTCCAAGACGGGGTCACCTACGAAGAATTTGACGTAGATGACAACCCCGAGACACTCTGGCGATTTGATGGAGTACTACATCTTGGCAACAGCGAAGAAGAGTCCGAAACCTACCAACTGCCTGTCGAGTTCGACTATTTCGCACCGGGATTTCAGTTGAAAATTGATGGCAAGAAATATGACCTGGCAAAGGGCCGCGTGTTCGTACTCGACTTCAAAAACAAAGTACAACAGTTGGAAATCCCTATCCCTTCAATCGGAATCCTAGACAAGAAAGAAGCAGTGGAGCAGCTAAAGAATAGAATCGAGAAAGCAAACGTGTCGGACACCGCAAGCCAAAGCCACTCTGCCTACGACGACTTTCTCCAACTGCTTCCTGCCGATGGCACGGCACTCGTGATGCTCAATGACGACTCCGAAGACAGCGAGCGGATGCGGGAAGTGTTTGATTCGCTGAAAGATGACTCTTCGTTGAAACTGGTGCCGGTGGATGCTGAGCAGTGGAAGTCCGTATTTAATGCGAAGGAGCCTTGTTTCCTGCTGTTCAAAGATCGCGAGCTTGTTGGAACTCGCAAAGGATTGATGACGGAAACGCAATTGCGAGCCTTCGCCAGCGAAGCAAATGACTACCTCACGCCGAAAGTGGCCGGAGTCGATCCACGATCCATCGTGAGAGTCCAGTGCAGTATCGGCTGGCCAAAACCGTATCCGTATGAAGCAGCCGTAGTTGCACAATACGAAGGCCGCACTTTGCTGCTTGGGTCGGCCAACGTGGTCAAGTATATGAAGCAGGGTGCGGCCTGCTTGCTGGCGATTCCGGACCAGGATGGAAAAATTCGTCGGTATCCGTTCGATGTCATCTTTGCGGGCCCGGTAAAAATCACCGATGACGGCGAACCGGTTGAACATGGCATGGCGGTCTACTCGGTTAAAGGTGTCCCAAAACTACCGACTGTTCGCCTGGCGACGATTGATGAAACGCCGAAGGTTGGCGAGACCATTCTCGGCGCCAGCTTTCGAGCTCCGTTTCGTGAACCGCCCTATCCGCTGCGTGATTACCAGCGATCCATCTTCTGGCAGCAACAGCAAGTTACCGCTGTGGACCAGGCGTCCTATGGCCCTAGCGACGACGGACCGCCGCTGATAGATCTGGAAAGGTCTGGCGATCAGATAAGAACGTCTCTGTCGTTCAATGCCCAAGGCAAGTTCGTGGGAAACTATGCACTTGGGCACGAACGCATCGGCACGTCACATCGATACAACTCACATGTTTTTGGCCCCGCAACCATCCGTGCCGTCCTGCAAGCTGCAAAAGAAAAAGTGCATGACAAAGAACTGCTCGCGGAACTTGAGAAAGCATTCGGCCCAGCGAAGGCGTCGGACACTCGGAATGGCACTTCCCCTGAAATCGAATTGGGTGTGATTGATGTACCGGATGGCGAAAAACGCATTCTCGTACGAAAACTTCACACTCCCGCACCGGATAGCTGGCAGTATCGAGTTTACCTGCCACCAGACACGCCCTACGAAATCGAGTTCTATCACAACACTGGATCAAAACCGGCGTTCAACGATGGCGAGGTTCAGATCGAATCGATGGCCGTCGAGTCGGGACAATACACAATCACAGCCTCGGTGGCAGAGTCTATCGTTAAACCGAATGAAACATCGGTCGAGTGTTTTATGGTGAGTTTAACGGACAGGGTAAGAGGTATCTCGTTCCTACGATCGGATGTTCGCTTCCTCGAAAACAGTCTAGGCCACTACCAGAATGCCGGTTTTCGCCTGACCAACTTCCCGCACCACAACGAAGAGGCAGACGCCTACCCACCGGGAGCCAGTATCGATCTCTTGCATGTCAAAGATGAATCGACGCCACCGAAGTTGATCAACGGAAAGCCGCGAGAGATCATTATTCGGTTGGTGCCACGCAATATCAAACCGGATGTTGAGGGAGCTAAGAACACCTCGAACACCCCAATGCGACCTCTACCAGAAGAAAAATCGGACACAATGAATCACGACAGCAACGACAATGACTTGGGCAGTTCCTTCAATACGCTCGGTCCACAAGATCGTCGTGTGTGCGAGTTGATCTACCAACTGCGGAACTACTTTTTCATCGCTCGCGATGAACACTGGCCGGAGGTGGTTGGCGAGCTGATTGAAGCGGGAGAAGCTGCGGTGCCGTGGCTGATTCGTGAGCTGGAGGGTACCGATGAAGTCGCGCACATGAGATCGCTGGGGTTCATTCTGTGTCAAATCAACGATCCACGCAGCGTTCCTGCACTCATTCGCGCCGTTGGCCGACCTCGCCGCTGGCGCGATCAAACAACTGATGGGGAATCTCGTGAGGACAGCAAGATAATCAAAGCGTTTCTCGCTTCCGATGACTTTTGGCATTCGCCAATCCTCTGTCCCACTGGCTGTGGACCGACTCTGCCTGAACCGATTCAGGCCGCGTTGGAACGGATCACCGGACACATGCCGCCCAAACATGCGACGGATCGCACGCGAATTGCCTGGGTTTGGAAGCCTGGCGAGTACACGTACAAGACGGTCGAAGTCGACAAAGCGAAAATGTCAGAGTACCGGAAACGACAACGGCACTGGCAGTCGTGATGGGATAAGCATGGAGCGGAATTCCTATCGTCAGCGGAATTGAGCAAGTGGAACGCGGCGCACCAGCCTGAGCAAACGAATGTACCCGGCATGGACGCAGTCAATCGTGTTGGTGCGGAAGCCGGACTGGCATTTTTTCCCAGCGGACTCGATGTGAAATTGGGGCCGATCCAGACGTTGCAGTGGACGCCCTACCTTGAAAGTCCGGCTGCCGTCGACTTTGATCGCGGACGGACATTGATGCTCAACGAAGGCAAAGAACTGGGCGATTCCCGTGAGGACTGGGCAGATCGCTGGCAGATCGACTTTTTCTTGGATGGAGTAACGCATCGTTTGCGTACTTGGTTCGTCGATAACAGTCGCTGGGATTCGATTGATCAGGATGTCGCCAACCCGAGCCCGATTGAGCTGAACGTCGAAGACGATTGCACCGATCGCTACGGATACCGCGATGTGAAGTCGCAGGAACCGGTGACGTATTTGTTTATCACGAACGAAGGAAACAGGGGCATTCTGCGTATCGATCCACCCACCGACGAGCTTGGCTCAAGGACGTGGCGCTATCGGCTGTGGGACAAAGGGTTGTGGGACAGAGACGCAGTGCTCGACGACCTTCCGCTCCCGAAGCAGACAGTCCCCGCCGAGTACACTTCGCTTCGGTGGGGTGAATCGATCAGCGTGACGCTACAGACTTCCGCTCCAGAGGCAGCTTGCATGGTTAGCCTGGGCGACGCTGAGCCAACCGTATTGCCTGAGAGTGCCATCAGCGATGACTGGGACGACGTCCACGCCAATCAAGAGAATCTGTATTTCTACTACAAGGGCGGGAACTACGGTGAAGGTCACCGAAAATGGAAAAACGACGCCGCGAGAAAGCTGTTTTACGACGCCGACATGGTTGCCGCAAACTTCTTTGTCAGCGAATGGAATGCAGCGCGTTCCAAGTCCGTCTACACGAAGCGTCTTGCACCCGAATTAGTCTTCAACAACATCCACTACGACGCAGACGCCGGAGACGGTCCGATTGCCGGATTCTCGCCGGAGATATTTGACACGATCAGCCCAGCAGAAGCCCTCATGCATCGCGATCGAGAAATTGGCCCAGAGAAAACAAGATTCTCGATCGACGCCAGCCAACCCTGCGTCGTCCTGGTCAAACTCAGCGGCAAGCTGGCGATGGTCCACGTCCAAAAGCTCGATGCCGAAACAAACACGGTCACTCTACGATACAAGATCGCAGAGTGAGCACAGCCGACTTGTTCTCATTTCCAAACCGCTAGAAACACGCCAAAATGACCTGTTCTCACTGGCCCAACCGGAGAAGAACGAGTTCGTCTTTAATAAGGATGCATCATGCGATTTAGGCGATACCTAAGGTTTCGATTGCGAACACTACTCGCTCTCCCGATCGTCTTCAGTCTAGGTTGGTATTGGTGTGATGCACCAAACAGAGCGATCCGTCACTTGCATGACGCGCTGGCAAGTGGTGATTTGCAAGCCGCCAACGCTCTCATCGCGAACGCGAGATTTGTTTGCGACGGCACCATTGTCCGCTTGGAACGCTCACCTTCATGGCCGTGTGACGCGCAGGGGCATTTTGTTGAACCAACACACCTGCCCGTTGACGACTACGAAGAAGCATGGACCGTTGATGCAACGCATTTTAGCGAACTCTGCAACCAGACGCAGGTCGTGGTCGCGTATCGCTCACGATATGATTGGTTGTTGCGTCGGCGTACGGCGATGTTCTACACACCACGACCGCTTTCGCCGGATGACGAAGAATTGATGGCCATGACGCTGACAGGTGCTGCCTTTCACGTTACGGGAAGCCGTATATACATATATCCTCAGTAGTCTGAAACAACGACGAACCATCGGTTGCATCTGAGCCAGGCTTGCAAGCGTTTTGGCAATGGACAATCAACGCTCCCGGCCCGCTAAACCGAACCTTATCCGAACAGGAGCTTCCGTGATGCGATACACCATACGACGTCTCCTTTACTTCATCGCAATCGTTGCTATTACGTTGGCGATCTATCGTTCGATCCTTTTTGACGTGAAGCGATGCAACATGGTGGTTGGTATTTTCGGGCCTTCGTTTGAGCACAAAGGCGTGGTCTACGATCGGGAAGTCCTTCACTCTCAGGTTAAGTCATCGCTCCCGGATATGGAGTACCAGTCTATTCCCAAGCCGGCATGGGCAGAGGGCATAGAAATCAGCGGATCCAATGGCTCGACTCCAGCACGATCCGATTGGTTTGTTATCGAGCGTGCGGGAGTTCGCAACTACCTGCATTTGACTTCGGCACACGACGGGCTCGCGATTGACGTATGGATCAACGAGGGAGTAATGTACCACCAGCGAAAGAAGAACCCGGACCAAGTGTTACCGCGTGAACTGACGCTTTCAAATGAGCTGGTTTCAGTGCTGCACGCGGAGTGGAACCAATGGTGCAACGCACATCGCGAAGATCGGATAACTAAGCGGTGAACCGAAGCCGCCAATCTCGCGTTTTTTGGATGAAGACAAGGTGTCGGACACCTTAGATCACTCCCACCACCTGAAGTATTTGACGCTCAGATTGGTATTCCACGAACGCCCGCCACCCGCTGAACTGAATTCATTATCCGACTGAACCTCTTATGCGCACCAAAAATATTTCACTGCTTGGCCTACTCGCCGTCGTCACTTGCGCCGCGATTGGGATCTCGCATGTCATTACATCGCTTCGACTTTCACGTGCTAATGCAGAACTCGCGACATTGCGTCTGCGGCTTGAACTGATACCCGTTGACGATGCGGCCTTTATTGCCGCGCGGCGTCTCCCTTCATCTGATGAAAACGTTCGCAGATGGTCGGTTCGGTTGCCCGACGCCAGCTCAAAAATGCTTTACGCCAACTGGGGCTCTTCGCCGCTCATTGACATTCGTGACAACAGCTCGCAGTCCACACGCGCCTTCCAGCTTGCCCCAGATCCGGCAACACATGAGACTTCGATTCTTTTTCGTTTTGAACGCAACCCCAATGATCCAAAATGGGGCACACTCAAGATTGAGACTGGAGCAGGTGCGTCAATCATCACGATCGACTCTGACACCACAGCATTACTGATGGGTGACATACCTTCTCGCTCTGAAGCGGTCGGCGACAACCCAGTCACTCGTGGAGCAATGTCGCCAATCACGCTTTTCGCAATCGAGTCGACTGCCAACTCAAAGTTAGCGTTCTGCTTATGGTTGGATCAACCGATCCCACAGGACGGAGGATAAGCGGAGCGCTTAGCGGGGGTCAGACTTGGTGTTCGGTTTTCAGCGAGGCTGCTTTGGGGTGTGACTTGGGTTTCGGGTTTGGTTAGTACCTGAATCCCGCATCTCACGAAGTCTCTCCGCAGTGACTGAACCACGAAACACACGAATGACACGAATATCAACACCTGATCTTTTTCGTGTGATTCGTGTCTTTCGTGGTGAAAATTGAGACTCGGAAAAAGGTTCCAGGACTCGAAAATCAAACTGGGTCCGCGTTCCTTTTCTTTCCCCTCGTATGAATAGCCTTTCGCTTTGAACAGACTATTCGGATTCTCTTGATGGTCCCGAAAAAAACTTGTCCATCGTCGCGTTGGCTAACGGATCGGGGCTCTCAATGGGTTTCGCAGGTCCGCAGAGGCTTGGACGACGGGAACTTCGACTAAAATTTCGGTCGGCGCGCTAGGTTTTGTGGGTGGACTCAGTCTACTTGATAGACGCCACCTCAAAACGAAGTCGAATATGCATCCCAGCCCACCAGAAACACGCGCCAGCTTGATCTTGCGATTGCAGGACGCTGATGACGTGGCTGCGTGGGAAGAATTTGTCAGCATCTATTCGCCAGTCATCTTTCGGGTGGCCGTCAGTCGTGGATTTCAGGCCGCTGACGCACAAGATATTGTGCAGGAAGTCCTGCTCTGTGTCGCTCGCTCGGTTTCGCAATGGCTGGAGCGGACAGATCGTGGCAGCTTTCGAGCCTGGCTGCTGCGAGTCGCCAGAAATCAAGCGTTCGATCTGATCAACGATCGAGCGACGAAATCGCTTGGAACTGGCGGTCAAGAAGCGGAACAGCTGCTTGCCAGCGTACCGGCAAATTCAGACCTGTCTTCCGTGCTGGACCTTGAGTACGAGCGAGCTGTCTTTCAGTGGGCAGCCGATCAAGTCCGAGGCTTGGTGGCCGACCACACATGGCAGGCCTTTTGGCTCACTCGAATCGAAGGCTTGTCGGTCGAGGAAGCGGCGAGCAAGCTGAATCTACGTCCTGGCAACATCTACTTTGCACGGAAATCGGAAAGGTTCCAGGAATCGTTGATCCCGCCGGGGCAAGCCCGAAGCGGAAAACCAAGGATGAACGAGGGAGAGGGACGCGTTGAGTCAGCGATGGTAGCTGCCAGTTGTTTGCTCCGCCGGGGCAAGCCCGGACGGAAGCATTCGCGCTAAGTATCATCGACGCGACAGTAGCCGCCTGCAGCGTTTTCGCTCACACAGCACGTTTGTCGTGCACTTGAACGGGCGACTGAACGCGTCCTTGCGAAGCCGCGGCGGGCAACAGTAGCAGGGGTTGTAGCGACTGCGGGTAGCCTGAACGTCCGGTAACACCAACTATGTAGCGAAGGATTACGGGTAAAGCGGATCGTGTCGATTCCGCTACTGTTTGAAAACCGGTCGCTTCGACGGGGAAAAAAGTCTGGTTTTCATCCAAGCTCATACGACTAACAGCAATCCCCGAAACAGAAGCACTACCGCGATTGAGTTGTGTACTGGAAGGAGCAGGTCACAGGCTTGGCACACTATCTTGTCCCTCCATAAAACGGGCATAACGCCCCAGAAGTCGAGAATCGATCCAGGCTGTATGTTTGGAGTTGGCGATGCGTGGTTGATCAAACGTCAGGCTCAATGAGACTGCAGGTTCTTGCGATTTCACTGTACCGAACCGGTTGAGATTGCCTCCAAAAAACTTTAATCGACACAACCGAACGATGTGATCGTCCCTGCGTGGCAATGCTCTTCGATGGATCACAGCTCGCGACCAAAAAAGCTCTTCTAGATGGACAGAATCTCCAGGTCGCTCGCAAACGCCGCGTCTGCAAGGACCTTCTGGATTGCAAGTAGGCAGTGCTGGACATTGTCGACGCGAATGCGGTTGTCGTAGAAGGTTGTTCGCACCCCCCCAGCAACGCGATGTTTCTGACTGATGTAGAACATATCGGTCGAATTAGAGAATGTAAGCTGTTGCACGCTTCGAAGCCCCAATTTGATCGAACGTAGGTACTTCCAATAGCGTTTCGCGTCTCCTGCCGATCGGGCTAGTTGGCACGCGTCGACCAGGCCTTCAAGATAAACGCCTGTCGCAGAAGCGTGTGGCGGACCGTACCGCTTGTTCGGCGCATAAAACCGACCCACGCAATCGAGAGGAACGTTCTTCTCTTGCTGAACCGTAATCAGCCAGTCATTCATCTCAAACACAAATGCCTGGATGTCGTCGGCCGGGTGCAGCCGAAGATACTGGCAGTATGCTTGTGTGTGCCATGGAACAAACGCCGGGTTGCGATTGGCAAGATGCCAATCACGGTAGTAGGCAAACGATTTCAGAAACCGTTCGCGTAGGGTCGTGCTCGCCACGCAAACTCAAGCAGCCCAACACGTTGCCGCGATCCACGAAACAGAGAACCGGCCCCGAATGAGTTGTGTACAGGGAGGGCGGAACCGAAATACCACGATATCAAAGACAAACTTGACAGTCGCACGAGAAAGCTCAACGAAGCGCTTGTTGAGGGTCAGTTTGACACAGAGAAGATTCAGCAACGAGCGGAGAAAGTGTTGGAATCGGAGAACGAACTGAAGCTTTATCAGGTCCGAGTGCGCGTCAGCCTCCTGTCTGAAGTTACCGCCCAACAGCGTCAGGGGGCAAGAAACTTCGCGAGCGAAAAGCGCGAAGAAGCTCGGTGGCGCGGCGACGTGATGCAAGATGGAGAATTTGACACATTGCTTCCGAAGCCTTTTTGGTTGCGTAGTCGGGCAAGCGAGTTGGGAATAGAAGCGGAAACAAGAAGCCGAATCGAACGAACCTATCAGGCGGCAGAACCGGAGTACCATGAACTGAGACGAAAGGTGAAGCCTCTGGTAGAGCCGCTTCTTGAAGTTCTGCTAGCCGACACGCTTGACGAAGAGAAAATTGTCAAACGCATGGCCGCTTTACTGGAGGCAGAGGCAAAGCTGAAATTATTCCAAGTTCGAGTTCGCACAAGTCTTCTGTCGCAAATGTCAGAGCAACAACGTCAGTTGGCACGATCGCTTGCGAAACAAAAACCAGAAGCCGACTGGCGGAAGGTGATGTCTGAAAAGGTGGAACGCGTTCGCCAGCTCAGCAAACGTATGAGCGATCGCCGATCGGTTTCAGAAATCGAGGAGCGTATGAAGAGCGTCGAAAATGAGATTGGGACAGGCAACATTTTGGAGGCCGCGCGGGCACTTGACCAGGTCATTCGCGAATTGGAAGAGCAATTGCACGAAGCCAACGCGTCACAAGAACCTCCCGAGAGCACGCAGAATGCGGCAGTCAGACTCTCCGAAAAGGAACTTCTACCGCCAACGCACCGCAACGTTTCCTACGGCAGACACCCGCGACACGTTCTTGACTTTTGGCAGGCGCAGTCAGTGGAACCCACCCCGCTGGCCGTCTACTTTCATGGCGGAGGTTTCATCGCCTTCGATAAGGGCAAGATCGTCGAGAAATGGCCGGCGACCGTGAAGGCATTACTGGATGCCAAGATTTCTGTAGCGGCCGTAAACTACCGACTGATTCAGCATGAACCATTGCCGGCAGCGTTTCACGACAGCCGACGCGCGTTGCAGTTCTTGCGCACCAAAGCGAGTGATTGGAACATCGATGATGAGCGAGTTGCCGCTTGGGGTGGATCAGCAGGAGCTCAGATTGCTATGAACCTCGCCTTTCACGATGAAATGGCCGATCCCCAGAGTGACGACCCAATTGAACGGCAATCGACGCGACTCAGTTGCGTGGCAACACGAGACGGGCAAACCAGTCGCGACTACCAGTGGTGGATCGATCACATCCCAGGCTATGACAAACCACATCGTGATTTTCAGGCGATGTTTGGCGTCGACACTCGTGATGCATTCGTCGCGAGGATGCATGACGTTTCTGCACTATCGCAAATCACGAATGACGATCCGCCAATCTACATGGAGTACGAAATGAGTCCCGACGCGCCGGTAGCTCAATTGGCAATGCCGAGAAACGGGAACGCTTTGTCGAGCGCGTCCATGAGTCCCGGTGGGTTGGGAATCACGAGGTTCACATCGTTTTCGTCGACGTTTGAATCCATGGAATCCAAAATGGCTTGGACGGGTTTTTGCATTTCGGGACCTGCTCTTGAGATTGCCTGCGCACCGACGTTTTTGAGCGTGATCAGTTGGCTGTCGAGCACGGTTTCGATTCGGTGCGCGGTTTCTGCATCTTCGCTGCGGAACGAAAGCCACAGCAGCGTGTCGCCCGAAAAATCGACGCCCAATCGAACGACCGATGTTTCCTTGACAATCAGGATGGCAGGGTGGGCCACGACGGAATTCGACATCGCTTCATAGTCGATCAAGTGACGGACACCGTCGAGGTCGAACGCCATTCGGATCGCGGCCGTGGGCATCTGAGGCCAGGCAACGGCTAGCTTATCTTTGACGAACTCTCGATTCGGCGATGTCAAAAAGCCTTGCGTGCCGATCTCGATCGTGTCCTGCGAATAACGATGCACCAACATATTGGTGGGAGCCTTTTGGTTCGGTGGTACCGCGAAGAACTGTTGACCGGCGATCGTCGTGGGAACACCTCGACTCTTCGCTTGCTCGAATGCCTTCTCAGCAAGCTCGGCTGACTTGAACTGAATTTGAATGAACATCTCCATCGGCAACGTCTCTGTTTCTGCCATGTTCTTCAGGCTCTGAAGATCGGTCGGAGCGCTGACCGCACCATGAATTCGGCTGAGTTCGCTAAGCTCGATCTTGCCCGCCGGAATCGTCTTCGTCAGCGCATTCTTGGCGAATCCCTCGGGCTCTTGAAGCATGCCGCTCTCGCGGAGTCGTTCCGGGTCGACTTCAAAGACCAAAACGGCCGCGGGGTTCGCAGGAGCCTGTGCCAGAATCGAAGGCGCGGTGCCCGCTGAAAGTAAACAAACACTAAGCAGCAACAAAACGGATCTGCGCATCTCAATCTCTCGAATTAGAAACGGGTGGAGACAATGCTCCGGCAGGTACGGGACAGCGACCACACACGGACGCTTAGACGATTAGGGCCCGTGCGGTCCAAAACAGAGCGCAGAATCCCCGTATTTCCCGAGAAACCCGCAATTCCCCGCAATCTTTTTCGGGTTAGTCCACCTGCGACACTGAGATCTCACCCGGCGATGGTCTACCGTCAGCCCATGGCGGCGGCATTCAAGCAGCGTTCCTGTGCCGCGAACCCGTCACGAGAATACGTGATCAGGTCAAAGGGACCCAAGTCAAACGAGCCAGCTACGAATGGCACTACTCAGAGTTGTCCTGGGCTGTCCTGGGTTTTGCCGGGTTGTTCAGACTTGTTCTGGCGATTCGATCCTGACGATCCATGGAGGCCTGCAGAGTCGGTATCCTATGCCGTGAATGGATGTCCGACTTCTTCATCACTGCCCTAGCTCATGCCTGCCATCAAAAAACTGCTTGTCGCGAATCGTTCCGAAATTGCCATCCGTGTCTTTCGGAGTGCCAGTGAAATAGGGATCCGCACGGTGGCGATCTATTCGCACGAGGATCGCTACGCGTTGCATCGGTTCAAAGCCGATGAGGCTTACAAGATCGGAAAGCAGGGCGAGCCGATTCGAGCGTACCTGGATATCGAATCCATTGTGCGACTGGCCAAGGAAGTGGGCGTGGATGCCATTCATCCAGGTTACGGATTCCTTTCGGAGCGAGCCGGGTTTGCGAAGGCGTGTGCGGAAGCCGGCATCAAGTTCATTGGTCCGTCCGTCGAGTCTTTGCAGGGGCTCGGTGACAAGACGTCCGCGCGTGCGATTGCGATCCGAGCAGGCGTGCCGATCCTGGGGGGAACCGAAGGTGCGGTAGATGATTTGGCCGAAGCGCAAGCGGCGGCTGAGAAAGTGGGTTTCCCGGTCATGATCAAAGCCTCGCACGGCGGTGGCGGACGCGGCATGCGAGTCGTCCGAAAAGCAGAAGAGTTTGCTCATGCGTTTGAGAGCGCTCGCAATGAAGCACTGACGGCATTCGGCAATGCCGAAGTGTTTATCGAGAAATTCATCGCTCGTGCCAAACACATCGAGGTCCAATTGCTCGGTGATGAACACGGCAACTTGGTGCATCTTTTTGAAAGAGACTGTTCGGTGCAGCGACGGCACCAGAAAGTCATCGAACTGGCACCGGCACCCGACCTTAGCGAACCGCTGCGGCAAGGCATGCTGGAGGCGGCTTTGAAGATCGGCCGCGAGTCGAACTATAGCTGCGCCGGAACGGTTGAGTTCTTGGTCGATGCGGACGAACAGAAGTTCTATTTCATCGAAGTCAATCCGCGAATCCAGGTCGAGCATACGGTCACCGAAGAGGTGACTGGGATCGACATCGTGAAGTCGCAGATCATGGTGGCGCAGGGGAAAAAACTATCGGACCCCGAGATCGACATCCCGTCTCAGGACTCGATCAAACTGAACGGCTTCGCGCTCCAGTGCCGCGTCACGACGGAGGATCCCGAAAACAATTTCATGCCCGATTATGGTCGTGTCGCCCACTACCGTTCCGCCAGCGGCATGGGGGTTCGACTGGACGCGGGCAGCGCGTTTTCCGGAGCGGTCGTCAATCCGTTCTATGATTCGCTGCTGACGAAAGTCACCGCGCGAGGTCGGAACTTTGAAGGTTCCATCGGCATCATGAAGCGGGCGTTGCGTGAATTCCGTATTCGCGGCGTGAAAACCAACATTCCGTTTCTGTTGAAAACGCTGTCGCATCCCACCTTCACGAGCGGCAACTGTACGACGCGTTTCATTGACGAAACTCCTGAATTGTTTCAGTTTGATGCGAGAAAGAACCGCGCCACCAAGGTGCTGACCTACCTGGCCGAGACGATGGTCAACGGATGCGACTTGGTCAAAGATCGGCCGATGGCGATTCGTCGCGAGCCCGCACCGCTGCCAGCGGTAGATCATTCCCAACCGATCCCGAAGGGTTCACGCGACAAGTTCATCGAACTGGGCGCCGACGGTTTCTCGAAATGGATCCGCGACGAAAAGCGACTTCTGATCACGGACACCACTTTCCGCGATGCTCACCAATCGCTGTTGGCGACTCGGATGCGGACGTATGACCTATTGCAAATCGGTGATGCGTACGCGCGCAACTGCAGCGACCTGTTCAGTTTGGAAATGTGGGGCGGTGCGACGTTTGATACGTCGATGCGATTCTTGAAAGAGTGCCCTTGGCAACGACTCGCTGATTTCCGCGCGAAGGTGCCCAACATTCTGACACAGATGTTGTTGCGAGCATCCAGTGCCCTCGGCTACACCAATTACGCTGACAATGTGGTGGCGGCTTGCGTCAAAGAGGCGGCGCAGTGCGGCATGGATCTGTTCCGGGTCTTCGATGCGCTGAACTATGTGCCCAACATGAAGGTCGCGATGGAAGCGGTGATCGAAAGTGGCATGCTTTGCGAGGCGAGCCTGTGCTACAGCGGCGACCTGACCAATCCGCACCGCAACAAGTACGACATGAAGTACTACGTCGGGCTTGCCAAAGAATTGGAAAGCATGGGCGCTCACATTTTGGCCATCAAGGACATGGCCGGTCTGTGCAAACCCGCAGCCGCATCGGCGCTGGTGAAGACGTTGCGGGAAGAAGTCGGAATTCCCGTTCATTTTCACACCCACGACACGGCTGGCATTCAAGCCGCCTCGATCCTGGAAGGTAGCAAGGTCGGGTTGGACATTGCTGATTGTGCGATGGCCCCGATGTCCGGCGGAACCAGTCAGCCCAACCTGAACACCGTGGCTGAAATGTTGCGGTACGGCGATCGCTGCACGGGACTTGATACCGATTCCATCGACGCAGTGGCGGACTACTGGCGGGCGACCCGCGAGTTCTACACTCCGTTTGAGAGTCAGGTGTTGCCTGCGACCGCTGACTTGTACCAGCACGAAATGCCGGGCGGGCAGTACACGAATTTATTCCAGCAGGCTCGTGCGCTTGGCTTGGCGGATCGTTGGGCGGAAGTCTGTAAGGTGTACGCCGGGGTGAACCAGTTGTTTGGCGACATCATTAAGGTGACGCCGACCAGTAAAGCGGTCGGTGACATGGCATTGTTCATGGTCGCCAACGAACTGACCAATGAAGATGTGCTCAATGCCGATCGAGACATCGCGTTTCCGGCCAGCGTGATCGACTTGATTGGCGGCGGAATGGGACAGCCGCCCGGCGGATTCCCTCAGCGGGTCAAAGATCGTGTTCTGCTGGGGAAAAAGGAGTTCGAGGGCCGCCCTGGCGAAACGCTCCCGCCAGCCGACTTTGATGCCGCCCGCACGAAGGTCAAAGAACTCGTTCAGCGTGACCCGTTGGAACGTGAAGTCGTGCAGTGGTTGTTGTACGAGCGGGTGTTCGAAGACTTTGCCGCGCATCAATTGAAGTATGGCGACGTCAGTATTTTGCCAACGCCGAACTTTTTCTACGGCTTGGAACTGGGCGAAGAAATTGCCATCGACATCGAAGAAGGCAAGACGCTGATCATTCGATTCTTAACGATCGGCAATCCGCACGCCGATGGGACTCGAACCGTTTTCTTTGAACTTAATGGCCAGCCGCGCGAAGTCACCATCACGGATCACAGCTTGGAAACGGATATCGTCAAAGCCGCGAAAGCGGACCCGTCGAACAAGAGTCACGTCGGCAGCACGATGCCTGGCATGGTGGTGGCAGTTGCGGTGAAACCAGGCGACGGAGTCAAGAAGGGCCAGAAGCTCCTAACGCTCGAAGCGATGAAGATGGAAACGATGATCAATGCCGAACAAGACGGCACGGTTTCCGAAGTTCTGATCAAGAGCGGAGCTCAAGTAGAGACAGGCGATTTATTAGTTGTGATCGAGTGATCGGTAAACGTTCGAAGCGGTGGTGCAAAGCAAAGGTTGTCCAACTCGACTTGCCAAACCCGTGTGCACGTAGTGATTCACGCCTAACCACGCGGCATTCAGGCCTGACGCCTTTGATTTATCGTTCAGCCGCAACCCGCGGCTCGCTCGGCTAGGAAAGCTCTCGCCAAACAGCCCCCTTTTTCAACAGGCTGTTAATGGGCTCGGTCAATCGAATCGCTACACTGGTGTTCAAGAGCTTTTACCTAAGACGATGATTGGGAGATGTGGAATGCGAGTCGCGTTGATTGCCGTTTCGGTTTTCGGAATGATGCTTTGCCAAAGGGCGCAATCCGAATCGCCAACCGATGTGACGATGCACCGCGACATCGTCTATGCCGCCGTGGATGGTCAGCAACTTAAGCTAGATCTTTGTGTTCCCAACGTGCAGCATGCACCTCCGCTGGTTGTCTGGATTCATGGCGGCGGATGGAGGGCCGGATCCAGAAGTAGCCCTAGGATTGCTGAAATCGTCGAGTCTGGCTTTGCACTGGCAAGCATCAGCTATCGGTTCACCGACAAGGCGATCTTTCCGGCTCAAATCTACGATTGCAAAGCGGCAATTCGATGGCTGCGAGCTCATGCTACACAGTTCGGATACCGCTCAGACTCGATTGCCGTCGCTGGCAGTTCCGCAGGCGGACATCTGGCATTGCTGTTAGGAGTTTCGGGTGACGTTCCCGATTTAGAAGGAGACGTCGGCGAACACATGGACCAAACGTCACGTGTCCAAGCGGTGATCGACTATTTCGGACCCTCCGACTTTGTTCTTCGCGGAAAGACGCAGCCCGAACGTGCCTACACGGAAAAATCAGGCAGTCTCGCTTTGCTAGGCGGACTTCGCGATGGAAAGGTTTCAGAAGAAGTTGAGCGATGGGCCAGTCCCTCGCAATATGTTTCGGCAGACGATCCGCCGTTGCTGATTTTTCATGGTAACGCTGACTCGACAGTGCTGCTCGATCAAAGCGAACGAATCGCATCACTTTACAAAGACGCGGGCTTAGACGGGCGGCTGGTGGTTTTGAAGAACGCCGGCCACGGCGGCACCGCTTTCTTTCGTGGTCGGCATTTTGAAACAGCAAAGCAGTTTTTGTTGCGACACTGCCCAATGCCAACGGAATGATTCGCACCGTGGCTTATGGGTCGAAACGCATCCCGGTCTGGTCTTGCGCTGGGCGAGCATCGATTGCTTGGCGATCAAATCTGGAGTCAACTGTGCAGCGAAGCGGATGGCCGAGTATCCGTTTCCCGACACGGAAGGCCAGCAAGCTCAGCTATTGCTGCTCCCCGGCCGCGCTGTTTTCTCCACGAATGCTTGTCGAAGAGTCTATGACCCAGTCAAACGAGTCGAAGCCGAATACGTTCTATATCGAGGTCACGGGAGCTGGCCTTCCCGAAGTTGACGGGCTCTTTGTTCCGTCCACCGCACCGGCAACCAAGTCGGAATCGGGAACGGTTTCGAGCCTCGGCTATTGGAATGGCAAGATGGCCTGGGACCGCGCCGACGGTAAGTCTGAACGAAGCCCGGCACTTTCTTACTCCAACACTTATCGGTCCTGGCGACTCTGCCGACTGGACGGTCACTTGGCATATGACGCCACGTGCGACGATGAAATGCCGCCCACTGACACGCCCTGGCACGTCTATAAGAAGGGAGTGGCCCCTGCCCCCAAGGTCGTCGTCCATCACTACGATCCAAGACAACCATGTCCTCCGCCCAACGTGGTGTTTGTGCTCGGCGGGCCGGGTGCCGGAAAGGGAACGATGTGCGAATTGGCCGAGTCGCAACTTGGTTGGACTCATTTTTCTACGGGCGAACTGTTGCGTGCCGAACGCCAATTGGCAGGCCCAGCAGCGGCAACGATCGAAGAAATCATTGCGGCAGGGAAATTGGTTCCCAGCGACATCGTCGTGAAGCTACTTCGCGACGCGATGGAAAACGCCACGCGAACCACTGGCAAGAAGAACTTTCTTTTGGACGGATTTCCAAGATCCATTTCGAATATGGAATCTTGGATCGACGTCTTTGGCCAAGACGCCGAGTTACCAAAGATGCTGTTCTTTGAGTGCCCATTTGATGTCCTAGAAGAACGCGTGTTAGCGAGAGCGAAGTACACCGGGCGAGTGGACGACAACATCGAAAGTTTGAAACTACGGTTCGACACTTTTCGAGCGGAGACATTGCCGACGGTCGAGTTCTTCAAGAGCAAGAACAAATGTGTTGAAGTCG
Organism: Rubripirellula tenax; assembly: GCF_007860125.1. NCBI lineage: Bacteria > Pseudomonadati > Planctomycetota > Planctomycetia > Pirellulales > Pirellulaceae > Rubripirellula > Rubripirellula tenax. Next base: position 498,229 of record NZ_SJPW01000003.1, on the reverse strand, counting down.
ATACAGGGCTAGATCGCCAGGCTGTCTACTCGCTCGTCTGCCAACATCTCGATGAGTACACCGATGATACGTTGGCCTCCAGGCCACTCACCGAGAGAGCTGAGATGCTGCTCGGTATCAGACCGTTCCCCAAGTAGGTGCAGCGGTGACCTCAGCCTGAATTCGTTCGTGCTACCATTTTGTTTGCTCTAGCGCTCCCCGCGCGTCTGTCGCCTCTGATCAATCCGACCGACCCGCATTGCTTCATGACCAAGCCAGCCATTCTCTCCCTTTTGGGTTGCCAGCTTTGCTGCTGTGCGGACGCCGATGAAACGGTGGACGAGTAAAGGGGGACGGGCGAGTTTCTAAATCGGCGCCCGTCCACTTTTTTGCCGACCATTTTTTACGTGATCTCGCTGACGGCAGGATGTGCGAGACGTAACCCAACCGCCGTCGATTATGTGTTGCACTTGGATCCATCGTGGAATCAGGTGGTTGAAGAATAGGAAATCGACCGAGCACACCTCTGCCACGGTCACACAAGTACACTCGCTGGCGCTTCGGCGTTTGTGTAGCGAATGTACGATTTTCACCGAACAACTACTGATCGGGCGTTTCTTTTGTGGTGATCTTGCTGACGTCGATGCCGCGGGTTTTCATGCGCTGCCCCCATTTGGTGCGAGCAACTTTTCGCATGTCGACATCCCTGTCTGACTCGTCAACGATCTCGATTCCGACCAGGGTTTCGACGACGTCTTCCAGCGTCACGACGCCCTCCAGTCCGCCGTGCTCATCGACGACCATCAGGATGTGTTCCCGATTATCCAGCAGTTTCTCCAGCACCGTGCTTAAGCGTGTCTTGTCCAGGACCGCATGGAGTTCTCGTTTTGTGAAGTCTTTCAGTTCGGTTTTGCCGTCGTTGCGAATGTCGTCCATCAACAACTCGTTCTTCAAAATGAAGCCGGTGATATGGTCACGACTTTCGGAATAGATCGGGATTCTTGAGAAGTGAAGTTTCTCATGCTTTTGCAACACTTCGTGGGCGGTCATGTTTTCCTGCAGCGCGAACACGACGGTGCTGGGTGTCATGATGTCTTCCACGCACAAATCGGGAAAGCGAAACAGATTTTGCAGAATCCGCGACTCCTTTTCGTCCAGGTGCCCGCCTTCGGCACCGATGCCTGCCATCGCGGTGAACTCGTCCCGATTAAAACCGTGGTGACTGTGACCGCCGGCCAACCATTTCGTGATCAGCTCCGACACAAAGATGAATGGATACAAAATGAAGTTCAGGAACTTGATAAAACTCGCTGAGATCGGCGCGAGTGCTCGCCAGTAGAGTGCACCGATTGTCTTGGGGATAATCTCTGACACAAACAGGATCAGCAGCGTCAGAACGATCATCGCGATGCCAACCGCACCGTCACCCCAGTACTTCGCCGCATAAGCTCCTGCCCCGCCGGAACCGATGGTGTGCGCGATCGTGTTCAATGTCAGGATCGCGGCCAGTGATCGATCGACGTTGGACTTCACGCTCTTGATTTTCGCAGCGCTGGGCTTGCCTTCTTTTTCCAGGTTGGCGACATACGACGGCGAAATACTGAGCAATACCGCTTCTGCCACCGAGCATAACGAAGAAAACAGCAACGCAATCAACGCGAACACTACGCAAAGGAACAGATCCGTAGGGTCGTAACTGCCACCACTGCTACCCATATCTTCACTGGAAAGCAGCCCGTCACCGGTCTGATCAAGAGCCCGAAATGCCTCGGGCATCGCACTGAATTCGGCACCCTCGATTTGTCCGTCGCCATTGGTGTCGTACGTTTGAAACGCGGCGCTGACTGCAGGCGACGCCGAGGGAGCTCCCACGCCGGACGCCAATGCTGAGTTCCCAGCGAAAGCAAGAAAGAAGGCGGATAGGCAAAGAAAAACAGAAATGCGGGTCATGATCGGGAAACAGATATTAGAGATGAAAAGGAGGATCATCGATTCGGACTGCGAGAAAAAATAGGGTCGGGTTTCTGCTCAGTTGTTCAGGAAGAACTCCTTGGAACTTAAACCACCGATGGACGCAGATAAACACAGATTTCAGTTCGGTATCTTATCCGCGTTCATCTGCGTCCATCGGTGGTTAAGAATCAAGCGACTGAAAAACGAGACACATATCTTGCGCTCGATCCTTAGATCCGTTGGGTACCGCGTGATGAATCGAACGAATCGATCGCTGCGACGACATCAGATCGATGGTCGTGAATCTCGAGCAGCTTTCCGTAGGGTTTGTCTGCGGCCAGGTGTTTTAGCAGCGGGTAGACGGGTTTCTCTTCTGTCCAGTACTGAGTGCCCATGAAAACCATCGGACTGACCACGCCGAAGCTGTTGTAATGGTTCTGGCACGCGTCTTGAAAGACTTCTTGAATCGTGCCCGCACTGCCGGGCGTAAAGATGACTCCGCCAGTCGCGATCGCAAGCAAACCTTCCTCCCGAACACTGTTCGCAAAGTACTTCGCGATCGTAAGAGCGAACCGGGCCGGTGGTTCGTGCCCGTACAACCATGTGGGGATCCCCAGGCTCTGGCAGGCATCGCGATCCTTGACGGGGTACTTTTCGACGACGGCAAAGGCGGCGTCCAGCCAGGGACCGATGGGATCGTAGAGCGGAGCGGCTGTGAGGATCTTTACCGCGTCCAACAGATCGTTCTCGCTGCGCGTGGCGAACCAGGCTCCCAGGTGCGCGGCTTCCATTGCACCGGGGCCACCGCCGGTCGTGACAAGATAGCCCTTCTGAGTCAATTCGCGACCGATCAAAGCGACTTGGGTATACATCGGGTCGCTGCGACGCATCGAGTGTCCACCCATGATGGCAACGATCCGCTTGCCGACAATGAACTCTTGCATGGCATCGGTGATTGCCATGTCATGCAGCCGTCGTGTCAGCGCTTCGACAGCGTCGTCGGGATTCGGGCCAGAGCGTTTGAAGTGTTCATAGATTCGGCCGTCAAGGGTCGCTTGGTACGAATCATGATCGCCCGGTCGATAGGCATCTTGCAGTTCCTCGGGCGTGTAAAGCAGTCCGCGATACTTGGCAAAAGGTGTGTTCGGAATATGGGGGAAGATAATCGCCGATGCATCGAACAGCTTGCCCTGCAACGACTCCGGAATCACGCAGCCCAGCAAGACTGCGTCCCGCAGATCAGCTTTGGCCAACCGATCGGCAAACGCAGTCAGGTCAACGCCTTGAAACACTGCATGACGTAGATCAATGTCCTCGGCCAAGTGACGGGCGAGTTTGTCAGCGGTTTCAAATTCTAAACGCATGATGTTCGGTCAGAGGGCAACGTCAGACGCGATCTGCGGCAGCAAGTTCCAACGCAGGATCGATCAATTGTTTCGCCGTCGATCGCGTCGCAACCGAAGGCGGCGAAGGCCGATCGCGGCTATACCGAAAGCCGTGAACGTTAACGCTGTCGAAGGTTCAGGCACCGCAACGGCAGTCAGTGCAATGTTGTCGAACGCGGTTCGGCTTGGACCTGTAACGTGATACCTTGCCCCCAGTCGAACAGCCACGGTGTCGTAACCGCCAGCGCCGAGATCAAATTCGAAGCTGCCGCTCTGCCATTGGTCGGTTTGACTGAGTGAGAAAAATGAGCCGAGTGGCGTGAGGATCGCGCCCGAAATCACAGGCGTGGGAAGAGCCACCTCCGCCTGGGACGTAGATCCAAAGCTTGTAAAACCGCTGGTCGTTGTCCAAGTGCTTCCCTTGATCCCGTAGATGTTGACGCTCGCGATGCTATCCTGAACTGCGATCGACGAACCAATGTCATCGTTGTAGTATTCGAAATTGAACTGGTATGTTCCGCTCGCCGTTGTTGCATCGAGGAATTGGTACGCGACCGAGTGGGCCCGGTCGGGTTGTGCGAAGCCAGAGAACGTACTCGATCTCATAATGATGTTCGTCGTGTTCGCGCCGAATCCGGTGGAGACCTGATTTAAGCCAGACGACTTGAGCCAGTTTCCTACGGTCGCGTCGGTGCTGCTGTTAATCGTTGAGAAATTGGCAAGCGTGCCATCAAACCCACCATTGACGAGTACCAAATCTGCTCGGCAAACGGTGGAGGAATACAACGTGAAAAAAACGACGGATGCGAAAGTGATAAGTGTGCGAAACAATGAAGACACCGAAGGGGAATAGAGGACGTCGAAAGTGATCCCGGCAGGATAGTGCAACGTCGATTTCGGGGAAAGTGTATTCACTGGATCGAGGATGGAAAGTCTGATCGTCGGGTACCAACTCGGCCTTTTCGCGCGAATTGAGGTTGTCACGCCCGGCCTTTGGGGGTGCCGGGAGTGGTCTTTGGGGGTTGTTTGACGCAATGCTTTTCCGCCCGATGTTCGCTAGATCGAATTGGGCAGGTTTCCGCGACTGGGATGAGTTGCGTTGCGACCCACTCGCCCGCGCTTGTTCGCGTTGTCGGACGACCGCAATCGCCACCGGCATCGTGAACAAGTCGATGCGTTTTTATCGCCGATGCGAGAGCCTGATTTGCCGGACTTCGCGGCCAGCAATTCCAAGCCGCGTTCGCGGGCAGTGCGGCGGCCATCGTCGGCAATCAAGTCGTAGGTGTGGCTGATGCGATCGTGCTTAGAGGGTCTTGCTTCGAGTCCGGTTGGTGTTTGATTCGCATGCGGCGATAATTTGTCGTTGCTTGGCGATTGTCTGGGGGCTGATCGGTTGTGTCATCTGAGTCAGCGCGGCTTGGGCGGCCGTTGGGTCCTGCTTACATTGAAGTTGTATGAGAGCCGTTCGCAAGCACGCTTGATTGCAGTATCGCGACCGCCGCGAGACCAGCACTTCTAGCGGATCGAGCGAGTCGATGTGCTTGCCATGTTGTCCCAATAGCTTGACATAACGAGACAGTACTTCGTCACCGATCAAATGAGTGCCCGCGCCCATCCGGATCGAACGATAGGCGGCACTTGCCGTGGACAGTTGATCGTTTTCGATCGCGTTTTGAAACAAATCAATCGCCGATGGTTTTGGTGCAGGTTCCCTATGTCTTACTTCCGTACTCATTTCTGATGAAGCGGCAGTGGGCGCGGGATTCGAAAACGGCGGTGGCGAGACGACCGCAGCATTGAACGCAGGCGGGTTGAAGACGCTCGGGTTCTCTAGAATCTGTCGAAGGGCATCTTGCCCTGCTTCGCGGCTACCGCTGCCATATGCAGTCGCCAACAATGTTGCCTTTTCGCGTTTGTCGTGGCTTTGGAACATTCGCCCCACAATGGCCAGTGGGTTACGAGGCAGTCGCTTCCATCGCGAAACGATGTCCCATCCTTCGCAATCAACCAAGTTGTGTTTCAGCATATAGAACGCAAACGGAAACCCTACCGACATGCCTAGCAAATGCAGCATCGGCGTCGACATCCTTAACCCGCCAAAGGCCAGCGGGAAAAGTTGTAGGATCAGATAAAACGCCGCGAACCCAAAGACTGGCACGTCAATCGATCGAAAATAGTATCCCAGCCCTAGGATACAGTTCATGTCGTTTTCGGGTGCCCAGCACATTGCGATCGCCATCAAAGCAAAGATGACGCCGGATGCTCCCAAGGCACCGCCCAACGAATCGCCGAACATCATGTACATCGGAATTTGAATGATCGCTCCATCGGCAAGACAGATCCCGAAGTAGAGAGCGGAAAATTTCTGCCAGCCGATTTTGCCTTCGACGATCAAGCCAAAGCACCACAAAAAGATCATGTTGCCGACCAAGTGCATCCAACTGGCATGCATGAAGGCGGACGTGATCCATTGAAGGGGATGGATACGATCGAATTCGAGGATCAGCCAACGGAAGTCGGAGGTTGCGTTCCCCATCACCTCGCCCATTCCCGTCAACCAAAACATCACGCAATTCAACGCGATGACCGTGATCGTTCCCACCGGGCGAAAGTAGATGGGCGCGTCGGTACTGTATGGAAAGAGCATCAATGGGTCCGTGTGATCGTAGGGGAACGATTCACAGACTCACGTAAAAGCTTAACCGCGTGTCTGTAAGTATTTAGGCGTGGTTGCGACGAGGCCAGGGCGCGAAAATATCCTGACTGGCCGAATCTGGATCGAACATGCATGGACCACGTCGACTCTTTGCGGCGTGTCGGGCTTGAGGCCCGGGCTGAATTTTCACTCCTAGCCCGTGAACCTATACAAGCACGACGCACAAGCGTTTGAATCTGATCCGCTCGCTCCCGCTTCGTGCTTGTATTGCCCTCGAAATTGAATTGTTCAATGATTTCGCAACCTCTCCGTGCCGGGCGGATGGTCCATGACGGCAGGCCGCAAAATTGTTGACAATGGAATTCAGGTGAGGAGTTTTGACTTCTTGGGTCATGGATGACGGCGTGGCTCGACCACTTGATAGTCACTCACTTTCTCGAAGGAGACCCAATGTGTCCGATCCCGCTGCCCCTGACTGGGGAAAAGTCATCGAAAAACATGCGGAACGCGTCTTTCGTATCGCGTACCGCATCCTCGGATCGGTTCACGACGCCGAAGATGTTAGCCAAGAGGTCTTCACAGAGGCGATGGCCGTTCACCAATCCGGGCCAGTGCGCTCTTGGACGGGTCTGATGGTTCGTTTGGCAACGGTTCGCTCGATCGATCGACTGCGTCGTGACCGCAGACGGCCGGAACCGTTGCCGAGTATGGATGTTGTTTCATCGGCACAGCAACCGGACCAACAACTCATCGCGACCGAGCTTACGACTTGGCTTCGCGCCGCGATTCGAAGTCTGCCCGATCAGCAGGCTGCAATTTTCAGCCTCGCGTACTTCGAACAACTTTCACGAAACGAGATCGCGGCAGCGCTGGACGTTTCACCTGAAACGGTATCCACAACGCTCTACAAGGCTCGCAATAAACTCTCCAGCCAATTGGCTGTCGTTCAAGGAGACCAGTCATGAATCCAAACACCGATAACCCAAAACATCCAGAACTGGACGGGCAACTCGAAACGGCTGTCTGGGCAGTGCTGAGTGATCCTGTTCCTGCCGACGCCATCGAACGCGTGAAGCAACGGGCCCACAGTGCCGCATCAGTTTCAGTGGCAACGACAGGCCCTCCCATCGATTCACGACGGTATCCGGTCGTCTTACGATTCGCGGTCGCGGCGTCCATCTTGGCCGTGATCGTTAGCGGTTTCGCATTGATCGGGATTCCGCTGGGCAACGCTAACGTTTACGCACAGGCAGTCAAACGTCTGGAGTCGCTGAGGTCGATGGTTTGCCAAGTTCAGTTTTCATCCACGGGAAACCTGAACGAATTGGTTAACACGAACGGTAGCCAGAGGGTCACCTATCTCGCTCCGTCGCGGCATCGCGTCGAAGACGACCGATTGCGGACGGTTCAGATCATTGATCGAAAACAGAACCGCATCGTTCTGTTGCAGGAAGAAACCAAACACGCAATCGTCATGGAAGGCCCTTCGGCGATGGTCTTGGATGCTACATCCCCGGCGCGGGTGGTCGAAGCATTGCTGCACCATTTTCGCGTCGACAGAATCGGGGACGGAAGCGTCAAGTCGCTCGGTACGCAAATGCGAGACGGCGTCACACTGGAAGGATACGAATCAACCCTCGGTGGCGAAATCGTCCGAGCATGGTTCGATGTAGCAACGCTCGCACCGGCGCTCGTTGCGGTCCGGTTTGAAATTCCGGCGCACATGAACGATGGCGAATCGGTGCCGATGTGGCGAATCATGTCCGACATCCAAATGAACGTCGATGTCAACGTGGATCAGTTTTCCACCGCCCTGCCCGACGGTTTCGAGTTGCTGGCTGTTGACGACGTGTCGCAACATCTTTCGCCGGCGACGCTCGACGATGTTGTCGAGATGTTGCGACTGTGCGCTCATGCGAACAAATCGAAGTTTCCGCTTTGGTTGTCCATCGATGATTCAACCGGCACACAGTTGGGAATTCTGAGCAAGTTTGCCGCTTCTCTGGAAAATCAGGTGAACAACGGGACGGAATCCGAAAAGGCTGCGGCACTAAAATCGGCTCAGGAATTTGGTACCGCCATCGGGCGGGCGATCGCGTTTCAACTTTCAATGAAACCAGAGAACGACTGGAACTATTTCGGTGGTGGGGAATTGAACCAATCGAATCGCCCACTGCTTTGGTATGCACCCGAAGCAGACGATCAATACATGATCGTTTACGCGGATTTGACAACCGAGCAGGTCTCTCGCGATGAACTTCCCGCTCAGCCAGACGCGGTTGTGCGACCCGAAGTTTCTCGCAATACGGTGCGAGTTTCCACGCCACAGTTCCAGTTACCTGCCGAAGCCATTGATGACTTCGCCAAGTTGCAAGCGATTCGCGATCGAGGTCTACAAGCCGAAGTTGAATACCTGGATTTGGGAAGAATGCCTGAGTTCATCGAGTCGCAGGTAACGTTTGTGCCAGGCGAAGAAATCGTCATGCAGGTGGTGGAACCAAACTGGAAGCCGGATCGCGACGGAAGCTCCTCGCGATTGGCGTTCTTAAAAGAGTTCACCCACTTGAAAGGACTCAACTTGATGCACCTGTATCTGACGCAAAGCGATCTCGACACGATCGGCAGTCTCGCCAGCCTGCAACGGCTTTCGCTAAGCGGCGTCTATATCTACGATTCATCATCGCGACGAATGATCGGGGATGACCTCGCAAAGCTATCGTCACTCAAGAATCTGGAACTGCTTGATGTAAGTCAGTCGAACTTTGCCGGTGGTTTGAAGCACCTGCAGGGATTGCCCAGATTCCACACGCTGTACCTTAGTTCGTTCGAGCATCTTAATGATGCGTCGGTCGGCGAGCTGAGCGTGTTGCCAAATTTGGAAACTTTGGTCCTCGCGCCGGTCTACGCAACGAACCCGAAGACCACGGTGACCGATGCCGGGCTGGAGAGTCTGAAAGCCCTGTCGCGTTTGAAGACGTTGTATGTTGGCTATCACGGCAAATGGACACTGCCGGTCGACCAGTTGCGAGAACTTCTTCCTGGCGTCGACGTGTGGTCACCAACCGAAGGTGTATCACCGGCGCGATAGCAGCCTCGAGCTACCAGTTTGTTCGTCTTAAGGATCGCCCCATCCAGTGCGACTTGCCACAAAATTCCTCGAAGTGCAACTGTATTCTCTACACTACCCTTCTCCAATTTTCCAACCGACACTCCATCGACCAAACTTGCCACGTCTTATGCTTTCTGGACCGCAACTACTCGCCGACTTGGCATGGGCGATTAACAGTCCAGCGCTGGCATCGGTACAGACCGAACCACTGCCGGTGGAGCACGCTGTGCCGGCGGAAGCATTGGCGACGGAGGGCCTGGTCATTGTGCCGAGCAAAATTGACGTCGATCACTTGGTCGAGTTTTTCCGGTACCAACCGCCGCGCAAAGTCGGTCACTATTTTGAACGATTGATGCACTATTGGTTGGCTCATGTGCGGGGCGTCGAAATTGTCGCTGCCAGCGAGCAAATTCGGCGTGGTAACGATACGCTTGGCGAGGTTGACTTTGTTTTTCGTGATGAAGCGGGGCGACTGAACCACTTGGAAGTCGCCGTGAAGTTTTATCTGTATCAACACGATCAAACGATCCTGGGCAGCCACTTCATTGGTCCCAATCTCCGCGACACGTTCCAGCGGAAGATCGACCGAATCGAGCAGCATCAGTTGCCGATCAGTCGTGGGCCATATTCAGGGATCGAGATTCGGCAGGCGATTGTCAAAGGGGTGGTCTTTTACGAATCGTCCCAGTTTCCGCCGTCGACGCTGCCGGATCGAATGCTGGCGGATCACTTGCGAGGCACCATCATTCGGTCATCTGATTTGGATATTATCCGCCACGATGCCCAGTTCCGATATCGCGTGCTCAATAAGCCGTTTTGGCTTTCGGCTATTGCTGAGGGCGCCGGCACATGGAACTCGCTTTCGACCGGCGAGCAAGTTGTCCATCGAATCGGCCAGAGCGACGCCCGATTCGGTTCACCGGTGCTGCTGGCCAGATTTCAGCTTGATGGAGATCGGGTCCAAGAAGCAGATCGGATTTTCGTGGTCGACGACTGCTGGCCAAACTGACCCCGTCGCCCGACTGCGACGAAGACTCCCGCGATCGCAATCGCGTCACCTTTCGGACGAACGGAATTGTCTATTGCAGCGGCGTAACAGGATCCCACCACTCGCGAACACTATCGGGAACGGTTGCATCCGGTGATGGTTGACCTTCGACGCCAAGTTCAATCAAAACCTTGGTTCCCTCTTGCGTGGGCGCGAAGTGAACTTGGCTGACCGTTGACTTGTCTCCGACCGTCAACTTCATGGTCCCAGACTGGAGTTGGTCCTGGATCGCGATGTCGACGTTCGACAGAATCTTCAATCGCGAAATGATCGCCGCCAACATACGTCGTGGGATCCTCTCGCGTTCCACGGCGACGCCGTCGACCACATAGTGAACGACCACCGCCTCGGTGCGTGGACTTAGGATCACGTGAGTCGCTCGCAATTGAATCGCTTCGGCGATCAATAGGTTGACCAACCGAATCACGGGCGAGTCATTCAGCTGGGGCGCAGGTTTGGGTTGCGACGCCCTTCGTTTGCGCATCGGCGGTTCGATCCAATCATTCGTTGGCTGGATCATGCCGTAAACTTCGTCATCGCTTTGCAGACGTCCCGCAACGATATCGTCTGCCAAGCCGAAGCAGGCATCGGAATCGCCATCCATCATGTCGTCATCATCGGCGGTTTCGGTGAAGTCGATGGCCGTGTCCGTGAACTCTTGCAGCATCGAATCGGCCGATTCACCCTCGACTTGTCCATAGTGCAAATTGATGCTTTGCATGATCGCTTCGGGGGATGCGACCATGACTTGGATGTTTCGATTGAGGATGAATCGCAGCTTTTCGATCGTTTCCAAGTCGGACGGATTGCTGATCAGGACCGTCAACGAATTTCCTGACTGGCTCAGCGGCATCACACCGTTTTCTCTGGCGACCGATTCGGGAATCAGCTCAACGACATTCAATGGAATCGACGTGTGTCGCAGATTCACGTACGGCATCTTGAACGACTCAGCGGTCACTCGGGCGACTTCTTCGCTTGTCGCATACTGCAGACGAACCAACGCGTTGCCGACGTTCGTTGCGGTTGACTTGGCCAGTGCTTCGGCTTCACTGAATTGATCCAAGCTGACGATTCCCTTTTGGACGATCAGGTCATCGAACTGTTTGGGTAACGCAAAGCCGCTCGTGGATGGGCCCTTCGATACGTAGGATCCCGTGGACGGTTGTCGGACAGTCGCAGGCTTCGGGAACGCGACCAAGCGGTTGCGGGCAATCGGCGCCGCGGCGGATGATTGCCATCCTTCGGGTGATTCAACGGGTTGGGTGATCGAATGCGGATGTCGGTTGGCGTTCACGCGCTCGGTATCGTCGACGGCCACGAACGCAGTGAAGCGAGAGAGAACGTTCGTTTCAAGCGAACATCGGGTGATTGCATTTTGTAGCAAGCGGTCCGGTGCAGCGGACGCGGCAAATTGGTCTTCGAGTTCTCGTAGACGGGCTCGTCCCCAAAGCGAATGCAAGACGCTGGTTTCGTTGCCGCCCGTGGTGACTGGCATGGGATCGAGAATCTGACTCCACGGTTGGCCATTGGTCTGCGTCCCGTGGATGGCGATGCGAGGCGATCCAGATCCGGTCGTTCGGCCATAGAATGAAACGGGGCGCCCGGAGTACAGAACGTCCTGGCCGTTGGGCGTCAGTTGAGAAATATCGCCGTCGATCGCTTCGAAACGCAAGTCTGTGATCGATGGAGATCCCATTTCGAGTCCGAATCGTTGCAGGATTTCGTCCAGTCGTTTTTCCGATTCGACCAGCTCGTAGGTTCCGTTGGTGAACTTTGTCAAACGTTTCAAGACGCCGCCATTGACTGCCCGGTCGACGCCAAGGCAATAAATTCGTGGACATCGTTGCTTGGGGATTTGCCCAAGCAAACGCAAAACAGAGTCCTCGCCCGTGATCTGTCCGTCCGTCACCAGAACCAAAGCTGCGGACCGTGGGTTGGAATCAAATTCATTCGACGGAGAAGCGAACGGCTGAATCGCTTGTTCCATCGCCCACCCCATTTCTGTTCCGCCCCGAGCTTCTATTTTCGCAAGCCAACGCACTGCTCGATATCGGTTGGCGTCGGTGGCCGGTTGCAGTTGAATCGGCGTTCCTGCAAGTGGCGTCTCGATCCGATTGTCAAACGCCAGTACCTGAAATCGATCTTGCGGCGACAGTGTGTCGATCAGGCGACTGATGCCTCGTCGGGCGGCGTCCATTTTCCAGCCCGACATGCTGCCGCTGCGATCTAACAGGAACACGATGTCACGTGGCGATGATGACGCTTTCGCGGGCGGCGAGACTTGAACCGCGAACGTCGCGTTGGATTCGTCATGCATCAACGAAGCGGTCGTTTGCGACGTGTTCAACGAACCGCGAAGGATGAAATCACGGTCCACCTTTTCGCCAGGCTGGATTCTTAGGCTTGCCGATCGTGCGGTGCCCCCGTCATCGGATTGTGTTTGGACGGCAACAGCATGCAGGCTGCTTCGCAGTCGCGTCGGCCAATCGGGAGCATCCGAAAGAGCACCCAAATCGATGTCGACGGAGAGTGACAAATCCACGGGGCTAGGAAAACCGGGCAACCAAGTTGGTGGCGTCACGGTCGACGCATCGGGCACTTGGTCGGTATCCGCCGCGACGCCGGAGCCCACGCTGCGGCCCGGCATCGGAAAGCCGGATGTGTAGCGAGGTGCCACGACAAGGGGTAACCGCAAGGTCCATTCGCCATGAGCAACGGTTAGGTTTCCGATCGTTTCGATGCGAACCTGGATCGCTTCGCCGGGCGGAATGTTTCCAACCTTCATCGAGAAGGTTTCACCGCGATTTTGTTCAAGCAAGGCGGCGCGGTAACCATCGTGGATCGCACGTCGGTAATCGGATCTCGCTTGACCTCGCTCCTTCAATTGCGCACGCACCAAACGGTCGGCGACCCAGATCTCGCAACCGACAACGGCTTGGTCGCCCTCGATCGGAAAGATGTACGTGGCTTCGATGCACTCGTCGAACGGGTTATAAAAGGTTTGCTTGATCGTTGTGGCGGCACCCATGCCGACCACGCGAGTGTGATAGCCGAGTTGCTTAAGCGGCATGTTTCCGATGTCCGTCTTTAGCGAGCCGAAACCCAAGGGTGTATCGGCTTCGTCAGCTTGGTCGATTCGCGGCAGTGTGAAGGTAGTCATGGCAGAAGCCTCCAAAGAAAAGAAACGGACCTAGGACCGTGTGTCTCGCGTCGATGTGGAATGTGTGTCGATCAAACCCTGGCGAACCAGTTCGCGAATTAGCGAATCGGCGGCCGCTCGTAATCGTTGCAGACTCGCAGGACCGATCTGTTTGGCACTGGTGGATGTGGTGATGGTCAGTTGTGCATCGGGGTGCAATGCGATCTGCAGCGACTGTGAAATTCGACAACCGGAAACTTCGCCGGCCGCGCCAGTCGGATCCGACGGCGCCGCCGCGGGGCGGATCCAAAACTCGTCACCGTCCGCGGTTTCGTTCTGGGACGCTTCGATCTTTGACGTGGGGGCCGCGGGTGATGTCGGCAACTGGTCGAGGTAGCGTTTCGCTTGCTTCCAGAAGCCGGCGGGCAATGCGGCAGTGGATTGCAGCTTTTTTGTCGTCATCCCGGCGAGTCGCTGTTGGATATCTGACAGTGTCAGGCTATCGGCCTGCAATCGCTTGATGGCGACCAACTGCAACACATGCCGCGATCCGTAAAACGCCGTCCGACCACGCATCTCGGTGGGGCGATCGATCAGCCCCAGCGACGTGTAGTAGCGGATCGTGCGAGTATCGGGCACATCACGGACGCGCGCCGAAGCAGCCGGGACATAGTCCGCGTCTTGCAGCGCCCGGGCCGCGATCGTTCGCAATTCGGAAATGGAGAATAAACGTTCCATGCCTGAATCGTAACACTGTCATATGACAGTGGCAAGGTCGCGGTTCCACTCAATCCTTGCTTTTTTGTGTTCTGCGGAGCCTCGTGAAGACCCACTGCGATTCTTCCAATCCGTCCAAGGGCAAATTGAAACTCATCTTGTACGAATTCGTAGCTGCATCGAAGTCCGTCTGCCAGAAGTCATGGCCGTGAACGGACTGTTCCAGTTCGATGCGTTTGCCATCGGCAACGCGATGCAAACTGTAGCCTTGATTGGAAGTCAAACCTTCAAACCGAATCGGAACAGCACCGACGCCTCCCTTGATGACAACGGTGACCTCTGGCTCCTGGGCCTGGATAACCAGAGGATAATTTCGAAGCATCGTGCCACCGGAAACCGAGACGATCAGATCGTTGCCTCTGGCCTCGCGGTGAGTGGTTTTCCAAGAATTGGCGTTGGCTGTGAGATGTTTACGAAAGGATTCATTGGGGCCGTAATAGTCATCGGCCACGCGAGGTAGAGTGATCAGTTCTAGGTCCAGTTCAATGCGATCGCCTCTGCTGAATTTCCGAATACCCGAGGGCGGAAGCAATTCGATATCAACGTTGTTAGGTGTGGCTGAATGGACTGGGGCGCTGATGGTTGGCTGGGTAAATGTTTTTCCACCGACCAAGGCTTCGTACCGACGAACAATCAAGGCACGGTAGCCATTGGGTTTTCCCCGTGGGTTCGCAGTTTCCGATGCCCCGGCAAAGGCAACCCAATGAGGACCCGAACCTGACAACTCGACCGGTTCCAAGAACAACGTGCCCGGCTTTAGGTCATCAGGAACCTCTCGCTTTTTGAGAAGGCCGTCACGATTGCCGTAGGCAACCGTCGGTGTGTTGTAGTTGTTGGTGCGTCCCAGTTTGTAAAGCGAGATGTCCTTCGCCGAGACATCACTGGTAAACGTGTAGCTTAATTTTTGGAAAGTGCGGGCGTAGTCATCCGTCCGCGTGGTTTGAATCTGAGCTCTAAAATCAACCTCGCCATTGATGCCATAGAAGCCATCGTATTTGACATCCGTTAGGCAAGGGCCGTGCGCCAGGTAAGCGGTTTTGAGATCGGTCCAAAAAAACTTCTTCTGGTTGGCATCTTCGATGTTGAGCCAATCGCCTCCCCAGCCGGCTTCGGTCCATTGCCATTTTTGCCCGCTCAGTCCGTTGCGGGACATCAGCATGCGAATATCAGTGATCGCAACATCGACAAGACTCATGTCCATATCGAAGCAGATCGTTTCGCCCCAGCAGCCAATGGCCAGCTGATCCCAGCGACCGTTGCCTGCCTTGGCATTCACGTAGCCCAGTAGGCTCAACTGGGCATGGCTTGCGGATGGAAGTGTTCCGTAAAAACCATAGGCCACGCGAAGGAGATAGGTGCGAGTCTTGTCGGCTGGCAAAAGGGTATAGGGCATGAAGTAGGCGCCCATCGAATCGTTGTGCCAGTTCTTACTCAGCTGCACGGGGATGCCGATCGGTCGCCCCTCTTCGTCACACAGCATCGGACAGAGTCCGGTCACGTTCGCAGGCGGTCGCATATCCAGCATGAACGGCAAGGTGGCTTGCGAAGCGGATTCTTTGACCGTGATCTTGAACTCATCATAATTTCGGATGTCGGTGTAGCCCGTTTTCCAGCTCCGTCTCAGATTCTTCACAGACGCCACGTAGCAATTCTTCTGTGGATCGAAACGTACCGGAAAAGACGTTCCATCCGGCGTCTCAACGGCAATTGCCTGGGCTTCCTCCATGATCCCACTCGAAGCAAGCGGGCAAGTCAACGTCACGCTCTTTTGCTGTCCACCGTTCCAGCCATTTTCGACCAACAGCTCTTCGTTCCAGTTCCCCGCCTTGCTGTTGAGTCCCAGTCGCAGAGATGCCTTCTCATAGGACTGGTTTACCGCCACGTTGGCCGTCAACGTCAAGCTCCCAGGCCAGGCCACCAGATCCAGGACTGCATCACAGGCCAGTGTTTCATTCTTCGCATTGCGAAAAACAAGTCCCTGGAAATCGTAGTGCTGAACGAAGCGTCCCGATTCCCACAGACGAGCCGCATAAAGATGCGTCGGACCGTCGCCCTGTCCTGCCTGAGAAGCCTTGGCCCGATAGGGTTGGCCATCCAATTCCAATTCGATCAACAGTTCAGCGCTGGGTAGTGTCTTTAGCTTCTCGGCTTTCTGATTCAGTGCCTGTTCATAGCCGATCGGATTGTCAAGCAACCCGAGTCCGACCTTTGTGAAATCTGCGACGTCTAGCGTAAATCCGTAAGCGTTGGTTTCAATACCGAAGATGTCCGCACTTCCATCGTTCGCATTCTTTCGCCAGCCATTGAGCCAGCAACTGAAGGTGTAATCATTGACGACTGATTCCTTATCTTTGAAACCAGGCTCAGCTTTTGCATCAAGATTGCTCAGGAGAGTGAATGTGCAAATCAAAAACAACGATATCGCTTTTGTCATTTTGGTCCGTTTCGTTGAAAGTCACAGAATCTTCATCCATGATCGGCCGGAGCTTGTTCTCGGTCGCGTCGGTGACGCCGATGTCTTGGAAGCTTGCTGTGTTAGTCCGTCAGTTTCGATTCGCAGTACTTCAAGTTGTTTTTGAATTTGTACGCGTTGGGCAGCATCTCAATTGGCATTGGCTTGTCGAAGAAAGGTGGCAAAACGGCGCGCCTCGGAGACTGAGATCTTTGGTCGGCTTCGGTGGCGTTTTCTGCCCACCGTTGTGTAGATCGCAAGCCGGATGGAACCGGCGCGTTTCACCGAGAGTCCGACGCGGATGCTTCCCGTTCCAAGCTTGCGGACAAAGATACCACTGATTTCCCCCACGTCTCCGTCAACGACGGGCGTACTCGATGCATTGTCGGCGCCTTGCTCTAGCAGTGCTGCAAAATGGAACGCGGCTTGTACCGGCAACCGCAAGAATTCAAAGGTTCCAAGTATGGTTCGTTGATCCACGACGACATCTTCGCTACCCGGATTCGATTGCAGTTGCAGGTAAATCGGCAGGAAGAAGTATTCCAGTCGAATTTCGTTCACAAGCGACTCTCGTTTGTTCAAATTTCGGATTTGTGCGTCGTCACACGTGACCTATCGCGGTCGCCCAACCAGGAAGTCTATCGCCCGCCGACGTTTGTCGTGGGTGGACCCGGCCGCCGAATCCACATAGCAGGGATACAATCCAAGGCGAGGAGGCCGGGTTAGGCGGTTACGCAACGGGAACTCGCAATGGATTTCGACTTTGAGGAGGAAATTTCGCTGGAGCCTGCTTGTTTTTGCTAATTGGGAAAGTCGGTGAATGCGGCCTATGTCCCCAGAGTTGCGGTGGCGGTATATGCCTGCTCCTTGCTGGGCGTTTTAGTAATCGAAATGAGTACCTCTCAGCATCAGTCGGTGTTGCCCCAAGTGGTACCTCTCAACCCGAAGGTGAGTCCATGCGTCGAAGAATTCAACGTCATTGCAGTGTTTTGTTTCTGACGGCCCTTGCGTTCTCTGTCGGTTTCGCGACAACGAACCAAGCATTTGCTGGTGTGATCTTCAACTTTAACTTTCTTGATGCCGTGGACGTTGGATTCAATGCCAATGGCCAAGTCGTTGCCGATCGACGAGCTGGCTTGCAACGCGCCGGCGACTACGTGTCGTCGGTTCTTGGGCCAAGCTATTCGGCCAGCATCGACTTGGATGTGAAAGGGGATACGACCGACAGCAGTCTGTTGGCGAGCGCGGGCTCTAACTTCAGTGGAGCGAGACCAGCTTCGAATGGTTTTTCTGGCCGCGGCGACGTGATGACAAAGATTCTTGGCGGCGCGGACCCTAGTCCTGGTGCAGACGGTAGCGTCAGTTGGGACTTCCAAAACTTCGATTGGGCTCCTCTGGACGTCATTGGTCCGGGCCAGCTCGATCTAATTTCCACCGCGATTCACGAACTCACCCACGCAATTGGATTTGCAAGCGATATCAACCAGAACGGTAGCAGCGGTTATGGCGATATGCCGGGAACCGCGTCCGTTTGGTCGCCATTCGATGAGTTCGTTGCGGACATGAACGGTAACTCGATCATCGACTTTGCGGGCGTTCTTGATGGTGGCCGATGGGACGCAGCGTCCCTTGGCGGCGCGGGTATGGCAGGGTTGCAATTCAACGGTGCAAACGCTGTCGCCGCCGCCGGCGGTCCCGTTTATCTGTATTCGCCGAATGCGTGGAGAGCCGGCAGCTCAGGCTCCCACTTGGACACGGATTTCTATAATCCGGCGGACGGAAAGATCGAAAGCATGATGAACCACTCATCGACGTTCGGCGCAGGTCAGTTCGACATTCGAACTTACTCGCCCATTGAGATCGGAATTCTCAAAGACATCGGCTACGCGAACATCGGCGCTGCCGCTGTTCCGGAGCCCACTTCTTTGGCCGTTTTCGCGGCGTTGGGTGCTGTCATGTTTGTTCGCCAACGCAAAAATCGCATCGCGAGATCGAACGTTTGATTTCGCTATCGAAAGTTCGGGCATTCGCTCGGCTCCTGCTTCGTTCGGGAGCCGGCGGGTTCTGCCGTCCATTGTGAACGCTGGTTGACTAATGAGACGGCATCCGATCGCGGTTTTGGCATGGTCGCTCGATGAAAATTGCATCTTGCCCCCCCTTTCGGATTTTCGGTACGGTTTCCGGTAGCGTCCCATGTGTGGAAACCGGAAAATCCGAATCAGGAAGCGAGCCCGATGTTTTGTGTCCATTGCGGAGCCGACGGAGCGGCAAGATTTTGTGCCGCTTGCGGAAAGAACCAAACAGATTTGGCGGGCCCTTTTGATACGCCCGAAGTCGTTGATCTTGACGTCGCGTTGACGCATTCGATTGAAACCAGCGATGCGATCGTGGATGCGATTCTGGTCGACGACGCGTCCGATTGGACGAAGTCGATTCAATATCAGACCGTTCTGAATCATCCGGTCGCGAGAAACCGGATCACTGCATCGGCAAAGAAATCGCAACCGGGCGTGACCGGCGAAGACCTGTTGGAAGTGTTCGATGCGGTCTCGCCGATCGGCTTTTCGCTGGCGAAGTTTACCAAGGCGATTCTGCCAATCTACGACAAACTTGGTATCAAGACGGACCGCCAGGCTCAAAGCATTTTCGATGCGGTGCCGGGGCGTTTGATGCTGGCCACGCTTTGCACAATCGCATCCAAAGCGTTGGTGATCGATCAGGTCCATCAAGGGCCGGACCAATGTTCGCTCAGTGCTGAGCTACCGTCCGGATTGATTACCAATCGAGGGCGAATTCACATCTTGATCGAAGTGTGTGAAGGGTATAGCCGGATCACGTTGAACACGACCATTTCGGGCCAGCTTTATGACTGGGGTAAGTCAACGCGATTGATGACGGACATGCTTGCCGAGATTCATTCGGATCTGACGGATCAACTGTCCGGCCACAGTCCGCGATACCGACGCATCGCTTAGCGATTAAAGGAAGATTTCGAACATCGCACGCACGGTTGCGGCATCGTCGGTGCCCAGCATTGCCGAACCATTGGCTGCTCGTTCGATCTTTGCGATTCGCGAGATATAGGTGGCCGAGGTTGTAAACCCGACCAGCCACTTGCCCAGATTTGCTCGGGTCGTATACGACGCCTCGACCGTCCCCGAGTTGCGGCTGATCTTGTCGCTTCCGGATCCAGCGACCGAGCCACCCGCAAAGTGATAGTCGGCGTCCATATCGTAGTAGCCGAAGATCAGGTCCAGATTGCTGGCACGACCCAGGACGAAACCGTCCCAACCAACGAACGCCTTGCCACCGACAAAGTCTGAGTCGAGCGATTCCTTGAACAAGCGGGCTCCGCCGTATTCGACATTAAAGTCTTGGTCGAACGCCATGTAAGAGAATCCGCAACCGGCGGACAAACCACCGAAACGCGTTTGCCAAGTATCTCGAAGCGCGAAGTCATATCCATAGTGATCGACGTCCGCATCCAAATGACTGCGTCCACCCGAAAAGGCGCTGTTGGCACCGCTTAGCGGATTGGGAACATCGACATCGATCGTGTCCGCGTTGGAGTTTGCTCGCGCAAGTCCGTAGAACGCTTCGGTTTCAAAGCTTGTTCGCGTTCCAAGAAAACGTCGTACCGCTTTCAATTCCCACAGTGCGCCCAGTGTGTCGCCGTCGTCTTGAAAAGCGTTGCCACCATTGGCGTCGGTGCCGACTTTGTATTCGGGCAGCATGACACCCCAGAACGCTTTTCCAAACGTGAGCTCGAGTGGATTATCAGAGATCGTGCTTTGGCCATGGCATGGCCGCACAGCGAGGATCGCTGTGGTGATGAATGCAGTGAGAATGAGTTGACGCATGGAAGTTACCATCGAGCTTGACGGGGGGAGGTGTCACAACTCGTATCGAACATCGGGTCCGCTACCCTCAAGTGTCACAGGACCAAAAAACACATTCCCTCAAAATCGACGAACGAGCGTATTCGTTAACCGGAAGTCATCAATTCGCCGGATCGGTCGGGTTGTGATGACTGGGCAAGTTTTTATCCCATCGGTTCAACGCATTGGAGGCCTTCGTTTCGCGCGTTGTTCACGAAACGTGTCACCGGCATCATCCTCAATTGATCCGAGTCCGCGGGCACCAGCATGGATTGCAAAGCGTGCGAATTCGTGAAAGCGGGGTCCAGCCAAGCTTGATAGTCTTTCTGGTCCAGCATCACTGGCATACGGTCGTGCACGTCCGCCGTTTGGTCGTTGGCCGTCGTCGTTATAATCGTGCAAGTCCGAATCGGTGTTCCGTCCGGCGATGCTTTCGTGTTCGTTTCCCACAACCCCGCCATCGCGATGACGGTTCCCGGTGGCCCGACGGACTCGATCAGATACGGCTGTTTTCCGGCGTCCGTCTTTTTCCATTCATAGTAGCCGTCGACAACAACCAAGCATCGTTGGTGAGTGAATGCTTTTCGAAACGACGGCTTTTCGGCGACGGTTTCGCAGCGAGCGTTGATCATGCGACTGCCGATCCCCAGTTCGTCCGCCCAGGGCGGAACCAGACCCCAGCGGATCATTTCGACCGACCACCCATTGCCGTCGGATGTTGTCGTCGCGGCCGGCAAGACGCAGGTCACCGACTGGGTGGGGGCGATGTTGTAACGGGCGGTAAAGTCCAGGTCGAAAGCCGAAGGATCGATTTGCGGCAGGAACTGTTGGCACCACTGGGTGGGCGGAGTCCTCATTGTCATTCGGCCACACATGCGTTTGCCTTGGGCGTTGGAGTTTTTTGTTCATGATATGCCCTTGGGCCCGGAGGTTCACGAACGGTTGGCATTTGAGGGGACCAAGCCGGTTTGGCGGGCTGAGGGGGAGTCGGGCTGGGGAAATCGGGCCAGCTAACAGACTAACCCGGTTGACGTTAAACTCACGACCCAGAACCGTCGCGTTGGTTGCCATCTCTGTCTCTTTCCCCTGCCGAAATCCTTGAATTTCCCGCTACTCTTTCGCGTCCTCGGCTCGATTTGTTTGTTGATCGGCGGATCGATGGCTTTCAGTCTGCCGTTCGCGATTCCCGCACTGGCCAAACGCACCTATCTGCCGGCGGCCGACGGTTTCGAGGTCGCCGGTGCACGTGGACTTCTGTTGAGCATGGCGATCTGCATGTTCATCGGCGTGGTGTTTCGAGCCATCGGCCGCAAGCATCGCGGCGGGCATCTGTTTCAAAAAGAAGCGATGGCCGTGGTCGGGCTCAGCTGGGTTTTGGCAACCGTGTTGGGGGCGCTTCCGTTCTATTTGTCGGGCACGCAAATCAGTGAAGGATCGCCGATCACGTTCATCGAAGCGATGTTCGAATCGCAGTCCGGATTCAGTACCACCGGCGCGACCGTTTTGACGGATCTTGAGTCGCCCGGTTTGGTGCCTCACTGCATCCTGTTCTGGAGATCGTGGACGCACTTCCTGGGTGGGCTGGGCATCGTCGTTTTGTTTGTCGCGATTCTGGGTCAAGGATCGGCGGGCAAGGCGATGATGAGGGCTGAGATGCCGGGGCCGACCAAAGAAGGCAGTATGCCGCGGATGCAAGCAACGGCTTTGGCATTTGCCGCGATCTACGTCGGGCTGAATATTATTTTGACGATCACCTACGTGTTGGAAGGCATGACATGCTTCGACGGGTTGTGTCATGCGTTCGGGACGATGGCGACCGGCGGCTTTAGCACATACAACGCCAGCCACGGACAGTTCACAAGCAGCCTGATCGACTACACCACGATCGGGTTCATGATCTTGGCCGGTTCGAACTTCACGCTGTTGTACTTAACGCTGTTGGACGGACCCAAGCGGTTGTTTCGCGATGTCGAGTTTCGAACATTCATCGGCATCATTGCAGTCGTGACCGCTGGTGTGGTCGTGTTTGGAATGCGATCGGGCGACGCAGGCTTCGCGACGTTCAGCGATTCGCTTCGCAACGGCATGTTCCAGGTCGTCTCGGTGTTGACGACGACGGGTTACGGGACGGCCGACTTTGATCGTTGGAACAACTTCGGTCGCGGCATTCTGTTGTTGCTGATGTTTGTGGGCGGTTGCGCGGGCAGCACGGGCGGTGGAATGAAGGTGATTCGCCACATCCTGTTCTACAAAATATTGAGGCAAGAAATCGAAAAGTCGCATCGCCCGCGAGTCATTCGCCGGCTCCGCATTGGCGGAATGACGATCGACGATCCCAACCTGGCGCACGGAATCGTCGTTTATTTCGCCATGATCTTGGCCATCTTTGTCGTTTCGTGGTTTTTGTTGGTCACGTTCGAGCCCAGCAGCACTTGGGGTGTTGCCGAAGCAGAGACCGCCGGGTCGGTCGAATCGAGCGGTGACCCGACGAAGCAATTGATCCGCAAAAACACGTTGGACGAGAAGCTGTTGGATTCGGCAAGCGCCGTCGCGGCGACGCTGAACAACATTGGTCCCGGCCTGGGTGTGGTGGGCCCGACGAAGAACTATGCCGGATTCAGCCAAGGTGCGAAATTGCTCTTCGTTTGGCTGATGATGCTGGGGCGAGTCGAGGTCTACAGTGTTTTAGTGTTGATTTTTCCGACTTTTTGGCGCCGCATCTGATTCGTTTTCGTTCCCAGAAGATCACTGGATACAATGAACGCAAAACGGACCCTTTTTGCGAGCTTCGATGACTGGAATCAATATGGCTAGCCGAACACTACTCTATTGGCTGATGCTGGCGATGGTTGGCGTCATGATGCCGGTTCCCGCACTGTCGCAAGTGTTCAAGAGCGAACCGAGTTCCCGGCGCAGGGCCGTGATCATCGAGCTGCACGAAGATCTGAACCCGCTCAGCGGCTCGATCCTGAAACGAAAATTCGAGCAAGCGGTCGCATCGGGCGTCGACGTTGTTATCTTCGATATCAACAGCCCCGGCGGCCGCGTCGACGTGACGTTCGAGTTGATGGACATGCTGTTGGAAGCCGACAACGTCGAAACCGTCGCGATGATCCAGCGCGATGCGATCAGCGGCGCCGCGCTGTTCGCACTGGCTTGCGACAAGATTATCATGAAACCAGGTGCCCGGATGGGTGACGCCGGTGTGATCGTCTTGGGGATGAGCGGCGAGTTCCGTTATGCCGAAGCGAAGAGTCGCAGCATGGTGGCCCAAAAGGCTCGCGACACGGCCGCGGCGACGGGACGTCCACCGGTGCTGGCCGAAAAGATGACGGACAAAGATATGATCGTCTTCACCGCGACGAACAAAGAGTCAGGGGAAGAACGCTTCTTTTCGGACAAAGAATGGGAAGCGTTTGAAGAAGCCGAAAACTGGGATCGCGGTAAACCCATCCGCGAAGGCGGAAAAGAAATGTTCTTCATCGCCAACGGAAAACGTTTGGTCGAAATGGGAGTCGCGGATCAAACGTTCGATAGCAGCGACCAGCTCGGCGAAATTTTGGACGTCGATATGCCGATCGAAGTGCTTTCGCCGACATGGGCCGAAGGGATCGCGAGATTCTTGAACACCGGTTGGATGACGTTCTTTTTGATCGTGATCGGCTTGATCGCGTTAGTCGTCGAGCTGACGGCGCCGGGTATTAGCGTCGGCGGATTGATGTCGCTGCTGTGTTTCAGTTTGTTTTTCTGGAGCCGGTTTGCGGCCGGTACGTCGGGTTGGTTGGAAGTCATTTTGTTCGCACTCGGGTTGGTCTTTATCGCTTGCGAGCTGTTCGTGATTCCCGGCTTCGGCATCGCGGGATTGGGAGGCATCGGGCTGGTCTTGGGATCTTTGGTGATGGCGTCGCGACGCGTTTTGATTCCCGAGAACTCGGAACAACTGGGCACGCTTGGGTACGACGTGTTGACCGTCGTGGGAGCGTTTACAATTTTCTTGGTCGCCCTGTTTTTCTTGTCACAGTACATCGGCGAGATTCCGGGGCTGAGCCGATTGACGTTGCAGCCGCCCGTGGTCGCTGGCGTCGACGGTGCCGTGGACGATTCCGCCGATCTGTCAGCCTTGCCCGGATGGCAACGGGTCCAGATCGGCGACGTTGGCGAAGCCGTTTCGCCGCTGCGTCCGAGTGGGCGAATCCAAGTCGGTGATGTTTTGGTGGATGTCGCGACCGAAGGCGATTTCGTCGACAGCGGCACGCAGGTCCGTGTGATCGGCAAACAGGGTGCGCGGGTCGTTGTTCGCGCCATCACCTGACTTTGCAGTACTAACGATGCGGTGGCGTCGCAAGCTCGCCGCGTCGAATGCCGCGGTCCGGTTGTGCCGGTTGCAACCATTGAAGCGTCAGGCTCATTTGCTAGCAAATCCGGTTGTTCGGGTTTTGCTGGCAGGCACGGTCGGTGCTAGCCGAACCACTGGAGTGTGTCTACAACGTCCACCGCACCGTCGAACGCTCGCAAACTTGCCTTCGCAGGGCCAAGTCGCGTCGCCGCATGGCTGGGCGACCAAGTCGTCGGACGATTCAGCACGCTGGCGTCGATTCTGGCAATCTTGTGGGGCACATTCATTCTGGCGATTCGCCCGACGTCGTGGACGCGACCGGTCCGATCTGTTCTGGCTCGCCAACTGTTATTCACGTGCGTGGACGCGACTTCCGTCGCTATCCGATTCGGCGCGGCGGTTGGGATCCTGATCATCGTTCAGGCGGCACTTTGGATCGACACACTTGGCGTCACCACGGACGTGATCGCGCCGATTCTTTGGAAGGCGATCGTGCGTGAGTTGGCGCCGTTGTTGGCATGCTTGGTGGTGATCGGACGCAGCGGGATCGCCATCGCTACCGAGTTGGCGACCATGGTGGTCGGCGGCGAAGTTGAAGTGCTGGACGCCCAGGGGATTGATCCGATGACGTTCCTGGTCATGCCTCGCATTCTAAGCATGGTCGTCAGCGTCTTTTGTTTGGCCATCATCATTGCTACGTCGATGGTGGTCACCGGCTATGTGATCGGCTGGGTCATGGGTGTGATCCATGAGACGTGGATGACGTTCCTGGACGGGATCATCAGCGAATTCAGTTCGATGGATCTGCTGTTCTTCGTGCCAAAGACGATCATCGCGGGCGCGTTCGCTGGCGCCATTTGTTGCATCGACGGTATCAGCGTCCGAGGCACAATGACCGACGTGCCACGTGTTTCCAGTCGCAGCGGCATCCGCGCGTTGACGGCCGTATTCGCCGTCTCGGCCGTTCTCTCGGTTCTGATTTACGGACGCTTGCTCGTCTTCAAGATTCTTTAGGCGAGGACCACAATGAAAGAATCCGAAACATCTACTGTGATCGTAAACAAGCCAAGACCCAAGGTGTTGGAATTGCGTAGTGTGACCCTGTCGGGAAAGACAGAACGAACAGGCGGACTGTTGGACGTCAGCTTGCTGCTACGCGAAGGCGAGATGGCGATGATCCATATGGAACGATCTCAAAGTTCCCGCGCAGCCGCGTCGATGATCCAGGGTTTGACCAAGCCTTACCGCGGTGACGTTTTGTTTCAGGACTCGGACTGGCAGGGCAACGATTTCAGTCGTCACTTCCGCATGCGCTCGCGAATCGGTCGTGTCTTTGACGGGCAGGCTTGGATCGCAAACTTGAATATCAACGATAACTTGACGTTGGCGGGCGAACATCATGGGCGCGACCACAAGTCGATGCATCACGAGATCGCTCTTTGGTCGAAACAGTTCTCGGTCGATCCGGCATCTCGCGAGCGACCGGCCTTTGTCGAGCCGTCTCGATTGCAAATCTTTCAGTGGGTTCGCGCGTTGTCTTGTCATCCATCGCTATTGATTTTGGAGCGGCCCATGCGGTCGGTCGCAACGACTTGGTTACCGGCTTTGGTCCGCGCGGTCGAAAAGCTTCGCCGCCGAGGCACGGCGGTGGTTTGGTTTGCGGGTAGCGCGGCCGAAGCGAGTGACGATCTTTCGAAGCCGGTGCTGCATTTTCGGTGGGTCGACGAGCGACTCCATCCGATTGCCGACCTGACCCGATCGCCTTCGCGATCGGATGTCGACGACATGCCGGAGGACGACTGATGAACGAACCCTATCGTCTTCGCTACACCAACCAAATCGTTGGTGCGTTCCTGTTGGTCCTACTTCTGCTGTTGATCTTGCTGGCGCTGATGCTGTTGCGAGCCAGTGACTATTTTGCCGAGAAGAAAACGTACTGGTTCGAGATCGCCCAGGACCAGGTTCAGGATATGCATCCCGGCGTCGAAGTGGTGATCCTGGGCCGCCGAGCCGGCGCCGTCGAAGCCATCGAATACATCGCAGACAGCGACCGCATCCGCGTCAACGTCAGCATCGACCCCGAGATGAGCAATCTCGTGTTCGATAACTCCTTCATCGTGCCGTCACGAAAGTATGGTGTCGGCACGCCGGTGCTGAATATTCGCCGCGGAAGAACGGCGCCGCAATCCGCCGTACCGCTTCCGACGGGCAGCAAGATCGAAGCCTTCCAAAGCGAGGATGACCGCATCGAACGAATGGCGCGTGAAGTTGAGTCGGTCAGCGAATCGGTCCGCATGATCGAAGAACGATTGAAACCCACTTTGGCGACCATCGAATCGGCAGGTAAAAATTTCGATCAATCGATGTCCGAGACGATTCGGCCGACGTTCGAAGAGACTCGCACAGCGTCGGCGTCGTTCTTAAAAACAAACGAACAACTGCGACCCGAAACCTCCCAAACGCTTAGTGTGATCCGACAAGCGACGATCGATTTGCAATCCCAGGTCGGCGCGTTGACGACGAAAATCGAAGCGATGGTCGACCATGATATGCGAATCACCCTCGCCGACGTTCGTGAATCCACCGACGCGATCAGCGCGGCCGCAAAATCGGCCGAGGCGACATCGACGGAAGTCAACGAAAGCGTTGCCGATACGCTGGTCAAACTGCAACAGGCCGCTGAGCAGGTTCGTCTACTGGCGTTGGAGACTCGCGACGTCGTTCGTATCGTTCGGCGCGAAGCGGACGATCTTCCCGGAACCACCGAGCGTGTTAATGATACCGTCAGCGAGACGCAAGACTTGGTTGGCGAGATCCGTGGCCACTGGCTACTTCGCCGTTCGGGCAGTCGGCCGACATCGTCCCAACAGGTTTCGCCGACGATGGTGGGCGGAGGATCGGTGCGATGAAATGTTTGGATCGCCAAACCCCGTTCATCGTCGCCTTGATGATGGCAATCATCGTTGGCGTGACGGGATGCCGAACCGCGCCCAAGGCGGAACCGAAACTCGATTCACGAGTCCGGCGGTTGGCCGATGACGGGCATGAACGTTACGCCGAGGGCGACGTCGATGCGGCAATGAAGAAGTTCCGGTCGGCCGTGCTTCGTGCCTGGGCGATGGACGATCCCGTCGAATCAGGCAACGGTGCATACAATTTGGCGGCATGCATGATCAGCGACGGGCAAACGGCGTTGGCGCGAGACTGGTTGGCGGATGCTCGATCCGAATTGCATCGAGGTCGACGATCGGTGGGCAACGTTTGGTTGGTCGAAGCAAAGATTGCGACCGAGGATGCACGCTTTGCCGACGCAACCGAATTTTTAAACAGGGCCGCGTGCGGCGAACCGCCCTGCGACGCGGCAGATCGAGCATGTGGATGTCCGACGGTCGAGGGGTGTCGCGATTGTCCACTATCATGTTTGCCGTGCGTCGGCAGCAAAATCGAAGCGAAAGAGGCCACGAAAGACTGTGTTGATGGCTTTGAAGCCCAGGTGCATTTGGCGCGGGCACGCTTGGCCGCTGAGCAGTTTGATCTCGCGACCGCAACGAAGCACTTCGCCTGTGCATGCGAATTGATTCACGACATTTGTTCACACGAACTTCACGCGGAACTGCAACACGTCGCCGCAGCGATTCACCTTGCCAAGGACGAGACGTTGCAGGCGGCGGCGCACTTCGATCTGGAAGCCGAGCGGTTGCGGTCGGCGGGCAACTATCGCGAGATTCCGAGGGCGCTGGACTTGGCCGCCGCGGCCTACCAGCAATCCGGTCTGCCTCGCCAAGCAGCGGAACGTTGGAACCGCGTCGCTCGCATTTGGACCGGTCGAGGCGAGCCCCGGAAGGCATGGGACTATGTCCGCCTTGCAAGCGAAGCCGTCGATGGGGCGGCGATCGACAGCGATGACTGCATTCGCATACGACTATCGCTTGTCGCTCGTGAAATCGAAGTCCTGTTAAAGCAAGGTGTTGCACCGGAGTCCGCTGTTACGATTGGCGATTGATTTCGTCCAATTGCTCGTTCAGCGTGAACGCGTCATAGACGTAGCCGATGCCGAACAGCCCACCCGTCAACAGATACAGCACTCCTGTGCCGATCTTGCCCATATAGAATCGATGAACGCCGAACAGACCGAGGAACGTCAATAGGACCCAGGTGACGGTGTAGTCGGTCTCGCCGGGTTGAAAGCGGCGATTCGCTTCATCGGCCATTGCGGGAATCAGAAACAGGTCCACGATCCATCCGATCAAGAACAGGCCGCCTGTCAGGAACCACAGCGCCCCGGTTAACGGTTTACCGAAATAGAATCGGTGAGCGCCAACGACGCCAAGGATCCAGAACAGGTATCCCACAATCGCTGGGTGTGTCGGCGCGACCGCCAATCCATCCCGTGCGGCGGAGGAATGGGTTGTGGCGTGGGGCGGCGAGTAGGCGGTATCCATGATTGACTGCATCGTGAGCAAAGTGGCCGGGCGTCAAGGTTGTTCGTCGGGAAGTTGCAAACCTTGGGCCGAGAAAATCAAATCGTCATGATTTTTTCGGTGTCCGACACTGCCTGTTCCATCTTTCGCCAACGTTACTTCATGGGGACGCCGGGAAGCCTCTTGCCGTTGGTGGTCAGGATTTGGAAATGGTGGATTCCTACTTTCTGGCCATCCCGATGCGTCCAAACGACTTTTTTGTCGCGTGTGATCTCGAACAGTTTGGGTGCTTTCGGGTTCTTGTTGCCGCCGGCATAGCATGCAATCACGACGTTTCCGTTGGCCAACACTTGGCCGCCACAGGGATCCTGTAGCCACGGGCCGGGCAAGTCGTCATTGGTCAGGTGCCAATCCAGTTTCCCATTGGCGTCGAAATCCATCACCCGATTTCCGTTGGTACAGCAGACCAGCGTCCGTCCGTCGTCGTGCCGAATTGCCGTGAACGGCCACGAGTGGATTGCGTGCGCTTCATCGCCGGGCACCGTCGTGTCCAGTTCAGCGATCACGTTCCCGCTGGCGTCGTAGTTCTTCACGCGGAAATCGAGCAGATGGGGAACCAAGTAAGTTCCATCGGCAAGCTTCCTCGCCATGCGAGTTTGCAAGTGGTGGTTTTCAATCTGGCACTTCAGCGGAAATTCGATCAGCACCTGTCCACTTCGATCGAGTTCCAAAAGGCGCGGTTTGGGCCCCGCTTCGGTGATGACAAATGTACCGGCGTCGGTGGGATGGACGCTATTGACTTCGGATTGGGTGCCTTTCCAGATCATCGTTTCGGAACCGTCGACCGCGATCTCGATGACGGCGCCGCCGGGAAACCGTTTTCCTTTACTGAGTGCCAGGATGATGCGGCCGTCGGCCAGCTGGTATCCATCGCGAGTGGATTCGGGAAAGCTCCACGTCTTCGTTCCTTCACCATCCACGAGATACGTTTGTTTGCCGAACGCCATAAAGCTATGGCGCACCTTGGCGGTCGCGGCCTCGTCGCTGGTTTTCTTAACGGGCACTTGCAGCTTTCGGGGGCCGTCGTCAAACAGTCTTGCACCGTTTCCGATTTGATCGATGTCGCCAAGTTCGGCGCGCGCGATTTCGATTCGCTTCATCAGTTCGCCGACGACATTCGCGTTGGCGTTCGCGACGTTGGTTGTTTCGCCCGGATCGCTTGCAAGGTCAAACAGCATGGTTTCGGGGACAGCTTCGATCATGCGTCCCCACCAACCGGTTCCCGAAGGATTCTTCGCGCGTGTGAGAACGAGTTTCCAATTGCCACGGCGCACGCCCGTCAGCAAGCATCCCGAATAGTACAAGTATTCATCGCGAGGGCTCGTTGTTGTTTGACGCGTCAAAAACGCCGTCGCATCGCTTCCGTCCAACGCGGCATCGGGCAGGGTCGCACCGGCGATCGTTGCGAATGTCGGTAGCAGATCCATCGTGCTCAGTAGCTCGTTGGAGTCCCAGCCCGCGGGGATGTTGCCGGGCCAACGGGCGATGAAGGGAACGCGGCATCCACCTTCCCAAGCGGACATCTTCCAACCACGCAGCGGGTCGGTGTTGCCCGAATGATCTCGCGGAATGAAAGCCTTGCCATTTGGATCCATCCCTCGTGTGGTCTCGACCCACGGGCCGTTGTCGGAAGTAAAGACAACCAACGTGTTGTCGTCGATACTCAAATCCTTCAACGTCTTCATGATCTGGCCGCACGACCAATCAATCTCTTCGATCGCATCGCCGTAGGGTCCGCCATCGGACTTGCCTTTGAAGTTCGCCGACGCGCCAAGCGGAATGTGCGGCATGTTGTGGGAAAGGTACAAGAAGAACGGTTTGTGTTCTGTACTCTTTGCCGTGATCCACTCGATCGCTTCGTGAGTGTAATCCGATGTGATGTTGTCCCAGCTCTGGACACCATCCACTTCGACATTTCCGTTTCGAAGCAGGGGCACACGCATTTTTACGTCGTCGACATACACGGTGTGGCCGTTGTAGATCGGTGTTCCATAGAAGTGGTCAAAGCCTTGAGCGTTGGGGGCGGTCGCCGGATCGATTCCCCCGGTCGCGTCGGCCCGCGCGAGACCCAAGTGCCACTTCCCAATGATGCCCGTCGCGTACCCGGCCGATTTCAAGACTTCCGCCATCGTCGTTTCTTTGGGATGCGGAACCGTGTGAAGACGCTTGATGTTCCCCGGTTCGGCAACGCGAATCGGATAGGAACCCGTCATCAGCGCCGCCCTGGAAACTCCGCAGACTGGTTGCGCATAAAAATCGGTCAGCCGAACGCCCTCGGCCGCCATTCGATCAAGGTTGGGTGTCTTGATCGTTTCGGATCCGAAACAGCCCAGGTCCTGATAGCCTTGGTCATCGGTGAAAATCAAAATGATGTTCGGCTTTGTCGTTGCCTCCACCGCATTCGAAATGCAGGCCATGCCGAAAAGGGCCAGCAAAGGCGAAATCCATCGGAACATTTGATGATGATTCATGGCTTCAAGTCGCTGCGTCATGAGTTGGGGAGATCTTGCGTGTCGCCGCTTGAGTGACGTCGTGCCGTTATCTTTCACTTCATCGCGAAGTTGGATGTGAAGCAATCCCTTCGCGTTTCAAGGTAAGAGCCTATCCGATAACGCACCCGGCCGATGAGCAGTTCGGCTTCGCCCTAAGTTTATTCTTCGACGATGCACGAGTGTCATATGCAGCTTTCGGCCTGGCCTCGCTGATCTCGCCAGGATTCGTCAGTAGCCGTATCGACGATAGCGGTGTCCGCATCAGGATCCGGGCAGCGTCGAGCCGAGCGGATGCGAGCGGCCGGCCAGGCGCTGTCCGGGAACGCGGCCCGACCTTGGATCGAACCATGGCGCTCTTTCGCCGAACAGACCGGCCAAAAAAAGCCCGCCGAACTTTGGGTTCAGCGGGCTTTCGTTAGGTTCACATTCAAACGTGGGTCGGACTAGCGATCGCTACGGCCACCGCCGCCTCCGCCATCTCGGCTGCGACCACCGCCGCCGCCGCCGCCGCCGCCGCCGCCACTGCGGCCACGTCCGCCGCCTCCGCCACCACCACCGCCGCTTCCACCGCGGCGACGTCGTGGACGGTCATCATCCGAGCCTTCGCCGCCACGATCGCGATCGCCACCTTCACCGGCATTGGCTTCGACCAGTGCGGCCAATTCGTCTTCGATGCCCAGTTCTTCCAGGGCGCGACGACGACTCAGCTTGACGCGGTCATGTTCATCGACGTCGATGACCAAGACTTTCATGGCATCGCCGACGTTGACCAGCTTGTCCATGCTGCTGACATAGCCGCTGCTGATTTCGCTGATGTGGCAAAGGCCGTCACGGCCGGGCATGATTTCGACGAACGCGCCGAATTCTTTGATGCTGCTGACGATGCCGTCATAGATCTTGCCGATCTGGACGGTCGCAGTGCAGGCTTCAACGGCTCGCAGTGCTTCTTCGGCCGTTTCTTTGTTGCTGCTGGCGATCAAGACGGTACCGTCGTCATCGACTTCGATGATTGCACCGGTGCGTTCTTGGATGCCGCGGATGTTTTTGCCGCCGGGGCCGATCAGGGCACCGATCTTGTCCGAGGCAATCTTGGTGCGGAGCAATCGTGGTGCCGTTGCAGCGATTTCGCGGCGAGGACGCGAGATCGTGGTCAACATCTTGCGAAGGATTTCGATACGAGCTTCGCGTGATTGCTTCAGCGTCGCACGGATGATGTCTTCGCTGATGCCGGTGACCTTCAGGTCCAACTGGATACCGGTGATACCGTTTTGCGTTCCGGCGATCTTAAAGTCCATGTCACCGAAGTGATCTTCGGTGCCAAGGATATCGGTCAACAAGCACCATTCCGATTCGCTGCTGCGAACCAAGCCGATCGAGATACCGGCGACTGGGTTGCTGATCGGAACGCCCGAAGCCATCAAGGCCAGGGTCGCACCGCAAACCGATGCCATCGACGACGAACCGTTGGATTCCAGAATGTCGCTGATCACGCGGATCGTATAGGGGAAGTCGTCGGCGGCTGGTAATACCGGTGCAACGCTTCGCTCGGCCAAGCATCCGTGACCGATTTCACGACGACCCGGGCCACGAATCGGGCGACATTCGCCGACTGAGAACGACGGGAAGTTGTAATCGAGCATGAACTTCTTGCTGTACTCGGCGGCCAAGCCGTCGACGCGTTGTTCGTCACGCGATGTGCCCAAGGCGATCGTAACCAGGGCTTGCGTTTCGCCGCGTTGGAACAATGCCGAACCGTGAACACGTGGCAACAAGTCGGTTTCGCAGTAAATCGCACGCAGCGATTGATTGTCGCGTCCGTCGGGTCGGGTGCCGGCAACGATCAAGTCGCGAACGACCTTTTCTTCCAAGTCGTGCCAAACCGATTTCAGTCGTTTGATGTCGACGGCATCGGCAGCCTTGGGGTCGGGGATAATGTCGGCGATCGCTTGATCGCGGACGGCGCTGCAGGCTTCGTTGCGAGCGGCTTTGCCCGAGGTTTGCATCGCGGCGCGGAATTTATCGTAGTAGCCGTCGTTGAGACGCTTGAACATGCCGTCGTCTTGTGGCGCGATCCATTCCTTCTTGGTCGGGCTGACCTTGCGGTACAGTTCTTCCATCAGGTCGATGACGTCGCGGATCGTCGCATGAGCGAACTTGATCGCTTCCATCATTTCGTCTTCGGGCATTTCGTTAGCGAAGCCCTCGATCATGGCGACTTGCTCACGCGAGCCGCTGACGATCATGTCCAGTTCGCTTTGCTCGAGATCGTCGTGAGTCGGGAAAGCCACCAACTTGCCATCGATCTTGCCGACGCGGACCGAAGCGATCGGGCCTTGGAACGGCAGTTCGCTGATGTGCAACGCGGCGCTGGCGCCGTTCATTGCCAGAACGTCACCGTCGTTCTGCATATCGCTGGCGATGACACAGGCTTGGACTTGGACCTCGTCTTTGAAACCGGTCGGCCAGAGCGGGCGGATCGGGCGATCCATCAAGCGCGAGCTGAGGATTTCTTTGGTGCTGGGGCGGCCTTCGCGTTTCAGGAAACCACCGGGGAACTTACCGGCCGCAGCCAATCGTTCGCGGTAATCACACGTCAACGGAAAGAAGTCCAGACCCGGGCGTGGGTCACTGCTGGCCGTGGCGACCAGAACAACGGTTTCACCGTACTGGACCAAGACCGCACCGGCGGCTTGTTTGGCCAATTGGCCGGTCTCGAACGACAGTGTGTGTTGTCCGATTTGCTTTTCGACTCGAATTTTCTTTTCAGTCACTTTTTTCTTCCTTCAACCTACAAAAACAACATGGGTTAGCATCCGCAAGTTGGGCTCGATGGCGCAAGGTTGCGGACAAAATGGCATGCGAACGACAACCATTTCGAAATGGGTGCCGCGCAAGAAGAGACGTTCCACCCAAAGGCAAGCCCGATGAATCAGGCAAGCCGACGGAGGTGGAAACGCAGCCGACTAGGTACACAGAAGAGGCGCGCCGGCGAATGATTCGCCGGCACCGCGTCCGAACGGGCCGCTTAGATGCAGAGATGGAAAAGGGCCGAGCCGCCCGTTACAGGCGAGTGGGCTGTTGCCATCTTCGCTTGGTCGCGGCTCGGACGGGCTACTTACGGATGCCCAGTTTTCCAATGATGTCGAGGTATCGCTGGGGATCCTCGCCACGCACGTAGTCGAGCAAACGCCGGCGACGGCTGACCAGACCCAGCAGGCCACGCCGCGAGGCGAAGTCCTTGCGATGAGTCCGCATATGTTCGGTCAACCCGTTAATCCGCTCGGTCAAGATGGCAATTTGCACCTCAGGCGAGCCGGTATCAGCATCCGATTTGCGGTGTTCGCTGATAGCCTCGGTTTTTCGCTCTTTCGAGATCGTCATTCGTTTTTTTGTCTGTTACGTCGTTCTTACTCACACATGAATGGGGCGTAGTTTACCGACGCCGCACGTTTTGGCAACCGCAAACAGAAATAGTTTTTGCGGAGCCGGGATCGGGCACCCCTAGTGGCGCTGCGACGCCGCTCGGGAGGATCGAACTGCGAGGCAGTTCGGGACCCTGTCACGGCATGCCCGGGGGACAAAGGGTCGCGTCCTTATGCGAAAAAACCGCGTTTTCGAAGGGTTTCCAGCACTTCGGCGGCTTGCTGGGCGGGGGTTCGTCCGTCGCCGCCGTCGAGCCGGATCTCGGGGGACGTCGGTGCTTCGTAGGGGTCGCTGATTCCGGTGAAGTTCTTGATCAGCCCCGCTCGAGCTTTTTTGTACAGGCCTTTGGGGTCTCGTGTCTCACAGATTTCTAGTGGCGTGTCCACGAAAACTTCGACAAAGTCCCCTGTTCTGCCCGCTTCGACGATTCGCCGCACTCGATCGCGGTCTCGGCGATAGGGGCTGACGAAGGCCGTCAGCGTGATCAGGCCGGCCGACGCCATCAGCGATGCCAGCGATCCGATTCGGCGAATGTTCTCTTCGCGATCGGTTTCGCCAAACCCCAGCCCGAATCGGTCGGCAAATTCTTGCGTGTGTTCTTCGGCCAATCGTTCGGGCGGCGCGCACAAACCGTGTCGGATGTTGTCGCCGTCCAGCAGCATCGTGGCGCGGCCCAATTCCGCAAGTTGGCGATCGAGTTCATTGGCGATTGTGCTTTTGCCGCAACCGCTGAGGCCGGTGAACCAAACGACCGCGCCTTTTTGAGACAGGCGATCTTCGCGGGATTCGCGCGTCACGACGTGTTGGTGCCAAACGATGTCAGACTTGACCATGGAGGATCAACCGCGAGGGAATCGAAATGGGTGTACCCGGACTAATGGGTGTGATGGGCTCGAAAGCCTAACCTACGATTCCGCGTTGGGCGAGCGATCAGACCAGCGCGGGTTGATCGGTGTAGAGTTCCAAAATTTGGCTTTGCACTTTGATCGCCCGCATCAAGACCCACAACTGGTCGGGCGAGAACTCGATCGGGCCGTCGCCGCACAGGGCTTCCAATTCTTCGGCCACCGCGGCGTGTTGATCGGAAGTGGATTCCAGCCGGAAGCTGGCGTTCTTCCAAGCCTTGATCAACGTATCGTCATCGTCCAAATCCGCCGGATCGGTGGACTGGTTCAGGATCATCAGCGTCAATCGTGCAACGTCTGTCGGCGACAACGACGGTTGCAGCTCTAGAAGACGTTGGGCGAGTTGATGGCAGGTCATGACGGGCCATGTGGCAACGGAAAAGAAACGATTCTGTTTCAAACTCTAGGTTGCAAACTAACCCGAATCAAAAAACCGCCAAAAACAATTCACTCGACATCCTCTGCTGCCCGCGGGTCGACCTGCAGACTGGCCAGATATGCCACCAAATCGCGTAATTCACGGGGCGTCATGAACTTGGTCAAGTCGTCCGGCATCGAACTTTTACCCTTTCGGCGGGCGACAATTTCGTCGACGAAGACCTGGACCTGGCTGCCATCGTTCTGGATCAGTTCCACAAAATCGTCATTTTCGGACTTCAGAATGCCCGAAAAAACCTGTCCCGAATCATTCGCGATGACCGCCGTTTCAAACCCTTCGGCGATCTTCGCGTCCGGCAAACAGATCGATTCGAGCAGGTAGCGGCGATCGCGAGTCTTGCCGATCACCGTCAAATTCGGACCCACTTCCCCGCCCGCCCGATCCACTTTATGGCATCGCAGGCACGATAGTTCGGTTTTCTCGTGGAACAGTTTGTGTCCCTTGCTGACGTTGCCTCCGCTGAGCGAAGGTAGCCACTTTCCAAGTGCGTCTGTTTCAGCGAGCGAACGTTGATGTTCGATCAATTGCTGGTTCATCGCATCGTCCAGCTTGCCTTGGGCGGCTTCGATCACGTTCAATTCGACTTCAGCCGCCATCGATCCGTCGAGATAGCTTTGGACGCCACCAATGATCGTGGCCAGCGCTTCGGGCGAATTGCTGGTGCCGAGCAAGTCCCATCCCAATTGGCGGGCTTCGACGTTTCGGCTTTGGGTTGCTTCGATGAATTTGCCGATCGAATTTTTCGAATCGTGTTTCGCCAGAACTTCCAGCGCCGCAAGCAGCAGTTCGTTGGCCGGTTGCATGGGCACCTGATTGGCCAGTTGGACCGCGTCCATTGCGTCCAATTTCGCCATCGATGCCAGCGCGGTCGCACGCAGTGACGGTCGCAATTTTCCGTCGACGACTCGTTGGGCCAGCAACGGAACGATCTTTTGAATGCCCAGTTCTGACGCCACTTCGATCGCCTTTTCGCGGACCGATTCTTGCGAGGTCATCAAGAGGTCGATCTGGGGCGATAAAGCACTGGCGGCATCCGACAGCGGTCGTTGTTTGGGTTCACGATAAACGTTCGTCACGCGGTCACGAGGATCTGGGATCGCCCAGTCGGCCAACATGTCCATCGCCTCGATTCGCATTTCGGCAACGGCCGAAACTCGGCCCGCATATCCGGCAAGCGCGACGGCCGATTCGGTCGTCCCCAATCGAAAGTTGGCGTTCAAA
The DNA here is from genome assembly GCF_007860125.1 of Rubripirellula tenax. Taxonomy (NCBI): domain Bacteria; kingdom Pseudomonadati; phylum Planctomycetota; class Planctomycetia; order Pirellulales; family Pirellulaceae; genus Rubripirellula; species Rubripirellula tenax. The sequence goes on along the minus strand of NZ_SJPW01000003.1, from coordinate 460,553 downwards.
ATTCGACGGATCAGTTCTTGATCGCTCAGTTCCGCGCCCGACTCCGGAACTTTGATCAGCGAGGCAAGCGACTGCAGCGCCATCGGCACCGGTTCGTCGTGGATCGCGCGAGCTGCTTCCGAAACGACCAACGGGCTGGCGTCTTTGAGGAATCGCGAGATCAATCCACTTTTTTGCCGGCGGAGCGCCACCACGGCGGCGCGACGCACTGATTCGTTGGGGTGCGTTGCCAATTCGCCGATCGATTGGGGGGTGATCGCGGACGACAAATACATCACGCCGGCATGACGGAGCGCCGGATCGGCGTTGTCGTTGTTGGCCAGGATGTCGACGACGAAACCCATTGCGGTCGCATCCTTTAGCTTTCCAAGCGACAGCATCGCCGCGTACTGGACGCGAGCGGAATCGTCGGTCAATCGTTCACGCAGGCTCGCCGCCGATGCGGTCACACCACGATCGCCCATGATTTTGGCAACGGCAGCGCGAATGATCGCGTCATGTTCGCCAAGCAATTCAGTCAGATCGTCAAGTGCGGAAACGGCGGTCGACGTATCGATCGCATCCGTGCTGGGTTCCCCGGATTCTTCGGTCGTTGCTCGGGCAGTCGCGGCGCTCGCTTTGGCAAGTTGCATTCGCGAGACTTGGTCGATACCCCAAATCGCGTGTAGGCGAGTGGTGGTCGGTGCCTGGGTGTCCATCGCGATTGTCGAAAGGGTATTCACGTCGCTGCGGCGAGCCAATTCCCATTGGGCTTCGAAACGAACCCGGCGATCGACGTGTCCGATCAGTTTCGACAGCTTGGCCGATTCTTGCTCGGTCCAGTCGTCGGCGAGCAGCGTTTTCACTTCGGACACAATCGGTTTGGCGATTTCGTTGGGGTCGCTCAATCGGTACACGCGGCCCTTGCCCAGGCCTTCCCATCCGTCGACCCAGTCGCTGACATATATGTGACCATCGGGACCGAACTTGATATCCGTTGCCAACACGGTCCAGATCGGATCCGAGTCTTCGCCCATCTTGTAAAACGCGCCGTCGTTGTCCAGCTTGAACGAACGAATGCCGCTGTTGGCCGGACCGCCGCGGAAGTCGCAAATCAGAAACTGGCCGTTCAGTTGGTCGCCGAAACCGGTGCCCGGGTAATGCTCCAGTCCGCTCGGGCCGTCGGTGAAATTGATGATCGGCGGCACGATGTAGGCGGGTTGTTCGTTGTGGAACGGTTCCCAGATTTTATCGCGATTGAAGGGGCCACGATCCGCCAGATACTGATACTGCATCCGCCATCCGGAATCACCGCCTTCCAAAATGTTGATGATCCGAGCCTTGTCGCCGCTATCGCTGTTGTTGTCGACCGAGAACAGATCGCCGACGTCATTGAAAGCCAATTCTTGTGGATTTCGCATGCCGGTGGCGAATACCTCTAAGCCCGATCCATCCAGTTCGCAGCGAAACACAGCGCCCGATTTTGGATTGGCTAACACTCGGCCGTCTTCGGTTGTGACGTGATAACCTCGGTCACCGATGCTGAAGTACAGACGCCCATCGGGACCGATGATCAAACCGTGCATGTCGTGACCGCGAAACGCTACGCGAACTCCGTATCCATCCGACAGAACGACTCGCTCGTCCGCCTTGCCGTCATCATCGGCATCGACCAGTTTCCAAAGCTTCGGAATGCACGTGTAGTAAATGTTCTCGCCGCGAACCAGCACGCCGGCGCCGGTACCCTCTTCGATGCGGTTGAATCCGTTGGCGACCACGACACTTTCGTCGACTCGTCCGTCGCCGTCGGTGTCCACCAAGCGGCGGATTCGATCGTCGTGTTGGGCGTAGGTGACGGCCGCATCGCCGAGCAGGCGTTTGTGGTAATCGATTCGGTCTTGCACCGTCTCGGATTCCAAGTCGGCCAGCAACCATTCTTCGTCATGCCCGCGGTTGTCGGTCACGCCGCGGCTTTGTCGATAGCTTTCACACACAAACAATCGACCGCGATGATCGATGTCAAATGCGACAATGTTGGCGACATCAGGCTCTGCGGCGTAAAGTTCGATCTTCCATCCTTTGGGGATGCGAATGCCCGCCATGGATTCGGTGGCTTCGGCCGACGCTTCGGCGATCTGGGGTTCAAGCGGTTCGGGTTGCTTGAAGTCGCCAGCGGTCGCTGCGCTCACCAGAATCACCGAGTTGGCCAGAATCACCGCCAGGCAGCAAAAATTCCGCAAACGCGTGGCCCAAGACCAATTGATTGCCGTCGCTTCTGGTGCGGACTGGTTAGCGAGGCGAAACCAAGTGCGCCCAGACATGGGATTCGGCATTCAATCGATCCTACGAAATCAGTGGGTGGGATGAGTTTGGAGAGGGATTCTAAGAGAACTGCCACCGATCACGTCGACCGACAATCGGGAATTGCCGGCCGCGTCCCATCACCGTCGTTCATTCGGTTGGGTAAGATCAAGCATAGGGTGTGCCGCGATTCTCAAAGGATGCGTGTCTAGGATAGTCGGCAGACCGTAATTTTGGCAACGAAGTTTCTTTCGGCTGGGCCGCGAATCCATGAACGATAGACAGTCCGATGAGGTTGCGGTTGATCCGGCGACGGGGTTGGCAGCGGAATCCGTCCGAATCGGATCACCGTTCGCCGTCGATCCTCTTCCGCAAACGGTTGCGATCGAACCGTTGTTGGACGTCGGCCCGATGCGCTACACCGCGATGGGTGCGGTTGCCGCATCGATGATGGTGGTCGGGTTTGCGTCGGCGGCTTTGTGGTGGTTTCCCGCCGGCGGAGCATTGGTCGCGGCGCTCGGAAGTGTGCTTGCTATTTCGGGGCTGTTTTCAAATTATCGAACCGCGTCGCTGGTGTTGTTGTTCGTTCATGTCGGTTTGTTTGTGGCCAACTATTCTCAAGTGCTCCGGTGATTCGTCGCTCCACTGGTATTCTTCGTGACAGGGTGAGTCTGTGAATTCTATCGTTTGGTCGTCGATTGATACTTGGATCATTGTGACCTCATCGCTGGTTGCGATGGCGAGTGCGATTCCCGGCTGCTTTTTGTTTCTGCGCAAGCAAAGCATGATCGCCGATGCGCTGACGCACGCGGCGCTGCCGGGCGTCGTTGGTGCGTTCATCGCCGTCGGGATGTTGCAAGGTTGGGGCTGGGTCGACCCGGATGCCGGTTGGGCGTTTCGTCAAACGATGATGTTCGGCGGCGCTATGGTCGCCGGGCTTTTGACCGCATTTTTGACGCAGTGGGTAACGTCGGCCGGTTGGATCCGCGGCGATGCGGCGCTGGGCGTCGTGTTCACAACTTTGTTCGCGATTGGGCTGATCATGTTGCGTCAATTCGCCGACCAAAGCGACGTCGATCTCGAATGTGTATTGTACGGTCAGCTAGACACGATCGGGTTGTCCAAGGGCATTCCCTCCGAAGCGATCACGTCCGCAATCATGCTGGTGATCAATTTGGTGCTGGTGGTCGTCTTATTCAAAGAATTGATGATGACGACGTTCGACCCGCAATTGGCCGGCACGCTGGGGTTGGATCCGCGCTGGGTGCACTACGGATTGATGACGATCACGACGGCCACGATTGTGACCGCGTTCGAGGTCGTCGGCAGCATCTTGGCGATCGGCATGTTGGTGATCCCGCCGTCGACGGCGTTCTTCATCAACCGCCGACTGCGGCCCATGATCTTGGTGTCGATGGCCGCCGGCGTTTCGGCGTGCGTGTTGGGGCATTTGGCCGCCATCACGCTGCCCGGTCCGATCACCCGTGCGTTGGGGTTGCCTTACGTCGAGAGTGTGACGACGTCGGGTGCAATCGTGTTGGCGGCGACACTGCAAATGCTGGTTGCCATGCTGTTTGGCCCCGAGCGGGGCCTGTTGGTCGACCGCTATCGCGCCACCAGTCGATCGGTTGGGCGCGAAACCGCGTAAGCGGATTACTCTTCGAGTTCGACTTCTTCAGGTGCTGGGTTTTCGTTGACCCATTGGGACAGTTCGTCCTGGCTGGCGGCAGGCGCGGTTTCGGATGGTCCGCCACAACCGACGATGGTCGAAAGCGTTAGCAGGAACAAAGCGAGAAAGGTGAAGCGTTTCATTTTTGGCGTTTCGGTTTGGAAAACGGGACGGAAATGGATCAGATCTAGAAAAACACGGCCGGCAGCCGATGGGGCTGCCGGCCGTGCGTCGATGGCCAGTGATTGCTCGCAAAGCGAGCAGCCGAATTACTCGATGGTGACGTCGACTTCTTTCGCACCGCGGGTACCCAAGGCACCCCAAAGTCCGAACGGGCTTTGCGATCCGGGCGGCACCAAGTTAGCTCCAGTGCCGACGTGAGCGCTGCTGCGATTGCCCGTTTCGATCGAATCGGTGACGAATTTGACAGCGCCATCGCCCATCAAAACGTGGACCCCACCTTGGTGACGGCTGCTGGCGGGCAGCAGTCCGGTGTTGAAGTTGTTGCTGTCCATGCAGATCAGGCCGTTGGGCGGAAGGATCGTATTGAAAACGCCCCAGATCGAGCGGCTCATCGCCCATTTCAGGCCGCGGCGTTGTTCAGGATCGGTACCGCCACCTTGCAGCAGCACGGGAACGTAATTGCCCGCAACATTCCAAAACTGGGGACGCAGTGGATCCCTTTGAATATCGCACAGTAAGTTCCCACCGGGTTGGCGAACGTTGCCGCCCGAGAGTGCACCGCGGCTTCTGGTGTCGTTGTCGCCCAAGTCGGTGATGATTTCGCCGGCCATGATGGTATTGGACAGTCCGTCCAAGACGTCACGGAAGGCGGCCTTTTCACGCGGTACGAAAAAACCGCGGCACGACGCTTGACGATTGATCGCGGCCTGGGTGCTTGCCACGTTGCCGTTGTCGCCAATGCTGCCGTTGATCTGTTCGGCCGAGTCGCCTTGGCAGGCGATGTAGTTGGTTCGGCCTTGACCGGGCAGTCCGACACCTGGGTCACTCGGGCAACGGAAGCCAGGAACTTCTGTCATCCAGGGATCGTAAAGCGTAACTGCATGGTGAGCGAGCCAGCGTCGTGGGCCAGGGCCCATTGGCGGGAAAATCGCACCTGAGGCAACATCTTGGAACGGATTGGAAATTTGCTCCCACAAAGCTTGTTGTTCGATGAACGGCGTCAGTCCAACCAACCAGCTTAATTCAAGACGGCTGTTCGCCGTCGGTGCACCGGCAACCGTTTGGCCGTCGGGTTGGCCGCCTAGGTTGGGTGTGCCCGTGCCTTGTCGCGGCAACTGCTTGTATGCCGAGTGGTAATTGTGGACGGCCAAGCCGATTTGCTTGAAATTGTTGCTGCAGCTCATTCGGCGAGCCGCTTCGCGGGCCGCTTGAACGGCCGGCAACAACAAGCCAACCAACACGCCGATGATCGCAATGACCACCAACAATTCGACCAGCGTAAAAGCTGATCTGTTTCGAGACGATGACATGTGAAATTCCTTAACAAAAGCGATGAAAAAAGCTCAGTTGAGCTCGGTAACCGATAAGTCGCCTTACTCCGATACGCGATCCCCAATCGTGAGCGACAATGCGACTGGTCGAGCCGCGGATGTTCGCAGCGTTGTGCCACCGGAAGGGCCGGTAAAAATCGCGTTTACGGATCAAAATCTGACTTAAGGGCTAATCATAGGCACACTGCAAGACCGAATCCTTAACAGAAGGGCCGAAAACTAGCACGATGATGCCAGGATACGCTGAAAATCCGAAATTTCGAGAAACAACCGTGAATGTTTTCTCGGTCGTCGCGAAACGCCGTCAATCACGTCAATCCGCTTCGGCCATGGGGGGTGTCCCTTCCAGGGCGGCCGTCGCATCGCGTCCGGCCAGTTCATGGTTCAGGATTTCCAGCAGCGTCTGCAAGAACACCACGACCATCGGGCCCACCAGAATTCCGATCGGGCCAAACACTTTGACGCCTCCCAGCACACTCAACAACGCAAACAACGGATGCAGCGTCGATCGTCCTTGCAACACGTACATCTTGATGACGTTGTCGATCGATGAAACGATCGTCGTGCCGTAGATCGCCAGCACCACCGCCGCCGTCCATCGTTGGTCGACGGTGCCCAAGTAGACGGCACACGGAAGCCATACGGATGCGGCGCCCAAGAATGGCACCAGCGCCATCATCGATGTGATCAGAAACAACAAGATGATCGACTCGAAGCCACAGAACCAAAACGCGATTGCCGATAGAACACCCTGAACCAGAGCGCTAAGTACGCTCGCCAACACGACCGCACGGCTGGTTCGGTCAAACTCCATCAACAACCGGGCTTCGTAGTTGTCATCAAGCGGGCTCAATCGCATCAGCGTTCGAATCATTGCCGCACCATCGATCAAGAAAAAATAAACGGCGATCACCAGCACTGCTAAGCCGACCAGGATCTGGATCAAGTAGGTGCCCGTCGCGCTGGTCAAGCTGACAAATCGCGGTTGCAGTGTCTCGCGAACTCGCGACAACAAATTTTTGAAGTCTTCGGCGCTGGGGTTGGCCAGCAGCCGAAGCTGGCTGGTGAACGTGCCGCCCAGTTTGGCTCGCATCCAATTTCGAATCGATGCCGAGGCCGCCAAGCTTTGTCGATGAAACCGTTCTTCAGCATCAAGCTTACCGATCGGATTCTCTTCATCGACGGCGGGTTCTTCCGTCGCGGGCGATCCGAACTCTCGCAATTGATCCATCGCGATGTCGGCAAACGCAGCCGCCGTCTCGGGGCCTTCGACTTCTCGCTGAAGGAAATCGACCAACGCGTAGGCTTCATTGACATTCGCAACGACGATCGTGGCGTCTTCGGTTTCATCAAGCGAATCGCTTAACTGGTCCAGTCGACGGAACTGTTCGGCATGCGCAAGTGAAATGCCCAGTTGTTCGCGGCCACGATCAAGTGCCTGGGTCAGGGCCTCGAAGTTGACGTGGCTGACCATGGCAGTGAATTGGCTGGTCGCTACCGAGATGATCAGGATCAACGGCATCAGTACCACCGCCAACACCAGGCCCGTCGTCGCAAGCGCCGACACCCGTTTTTTTCCACCGGTACGAAGGAAGATCCATTCGTGAACGGGACGAAAGATCACAACCAGCAACGCCGCCAAAAACAACGGGACGAAGAACCCGGCCATCACTTTGTAGAACAACGCACCGACCGCTATGATCCCCAAGATCAACATCACCACCGACAAGATGCGCGACAACGATGGTAACGCCGTCCGATTTTCGGGCGGATGGGTGTCTGCTGTTTCGGCGGCTTCCACGGAAGCTTTGGTTGTTTTTTTTGAGCGATTGGCCATAGGGGCAAGCTTTGCCGAAGGAACAGACGAATGAAACGCCCGGAAATTGTGGACGATCGTGTCGCCTTTGAACAGCCTTTGGCACTGAAGTGCCGTCGAGACCCAGCCGCCGTGAAAGACAACCTTTGTGCTGAATGAATCAAACGCAACGGACGAAAGTGAGGATCGATCATCCACGCCACATGCGGGTGCGCCGGTTTGGAAACGCGCCGCGCAAGTTGTTATCGCTGGTATTGTCGTCGTCGGTTTGGTGTTGGCGGGACGATCGTCGGTGCAGAACTGGCGTTTGCAAACGACGAAGATCGAAGCAGAAATCGCGTCGCTCGAGAAGGCGATCTCGGAACAACCAGATGACGCGGCGGGCCGATCGATGTCGGACCGTGTGGCGACGCTGAAGACTTCACTTCCCAGTTTCGCGAATATTCGCTGGGGGCGAGTTGCCGCGTCGGCGGTGATCTACGCGTTGGGATTGCTGCCGTCGGCGATGCTGTTGCACCGCGCGGTCACGTCGTTGGGCGGTCGGCCGAAGTGGTCGACGGCGATCGTTGCCCAAACGCTTGGCCACGTCGGAAAATATGTTCCTGGCAAAGCCATGGTGATCGTGCTTCGTGGCGGAGTGTTGGCCCGCGATGGCGTCCAGCCTTTGACTGCGACGATCGGCGTTTTTTTGGAAACATTCTTGATGATGGCTGTCGGCGCCGTCGTCGCCGCCGTCGCGACGGTGAATCTGGAACTGCCACGTTGGATTTCGATCACTGCCATCGTGACGGCGGTGTTGGCCGGATTACCGACGCTGCCGCCGATCCTGCGACGGGTCGCGATACGCGTCACTCGTGTCTCACCACAATCGTCGGATCGCAACATCGGTTGGAGCCTGTTCGCGTCCGGTTGGGCTTGGTCGTTGTTGTCTTGGCTGTTGATCGGCGCGTCGTTCACGGTGCTGATCACGGCGATTCCGTCGGCTGATCCATTGCCGCAGATCACGTCGCTGTATCCGATCGCAACCGCTGCGATCTCACTAGCGATGGTGGTCGGCTTTGCATCGCTGTTGCCCGGTGGGGCGGGCGTACGCGAATTGGTGCTGACGTCGGTTTTGGGGGTTGCGATCGGGCCCGTCCATTCTCTTTTGGTGGCGGTCGCGGCAAGGATCGTCTTCATGGTGGTCGAAGCCGGTTTGGCGGCGGCATGTTGGATTTGGCTGAAGTCGCATCCCGCAGAATGATCTCGCCGTCGATTCCAGAGTATTCGCGTGCGATCGTCCGACCGTTTTCGTATAGTGGAGCGACCTTCGTTTCCCATCAACCCGAAAACAATCGCATGTCGAAAGATTCTGATCATCCGACAGCAGGCCCGCCGGAGGATGCCGACGAGAATCTGCGCCGACTGTTGGAATTACAGTTGGTGAAGATTCGCTGCGAAGCGTCGGCAGCACGCCTGGACGCACAGGCGGCCGAAATCGAGCTGATGATGCGAAAGATGCGCGGCACGCAACCAACGAATAAGTCGACGGAACCGAGATTCGAGGGACCGAAGCACGTGATCCATCGCGTGGACACGGCCCAGTCGCAGCCGATGTCGGCGCCGAAGCGATTCAGCACTTGGGACGAAGTTCATGCTGCCCAACAGCGATTCAAGTCTGTCGCTTTTCGGTCGCCCTCCCCTGCCCCGATCTCACTTACACCGATCTCACCTACACCGATCTCACCTACACCGTTCACGCGATTCGATTCCGCCGGGCACGCAGTTCCCCGACCTCGCTTTCTGGATCTGGATTCGGGCGAGTCAACCGAAGCACCGTTGCCTGAAGTTGATGAAGATGTGTGCACCGAAAGGCCCGGCGTTGAGGCGGATCCAGAACCCAAGAAGCGGTTCATTGGCGAGGAGACTTCTGCGCCGCTGGCGTCGGTTGATCTAGAGGATGTCCAGATCGACGAGGATGATGACGAAGCCGAGCATGCATCCAAACGTCGTCGACCAAGTGCGATCGTCTTCAGCGCCGTGATGCACGTCGTCGCATTGTTGGTCTTAGCCGGTATCGGATTGAAAACGCATACGCCCAAAGATCAAGTCGCGTTGTCAGCTTCCGCGACATCGGCAAGCGAAACGGCGATCGAAAACTTCGAAATCGAAACCAGCGAAGCGGTGCCCGAGACGGAAGTCGCCGATCCGATGGCAAGCGATACGGAGTTCGAAATCAGTCCCATCGGCGAACTTGCCGTGACTCAGTTTTCGCCCGATGCCGCACCGACGGCGCCCACGTCCATGGCATCATTGTCGAGTTCGGCATCCAGCGCGGCGTCGGCGATGTCGATGAAGTCGGTGTCGAACAAGAAGATGGAATTTTGTGGCGTCGAAGGCGGCGGCAATCACTTTGTCTATCTGGTCGATAGTTCCGGCAGCATGCACGAAGCGTTCGATTCGGCGATCGAGGCACTTTTGGGTTCGATCGATTTGTTAACACCGGACCAGCGTTTCTATGTCATCGTCTACGACAAAAAGCCCGACTACATGCGGTTGAGTGACCCCAACGTCGACGAACCACGCAGTGTCTTTGCAACCGACGAAAACAAACAGGCGCTCAAGCGATGGGTCCGCCGCGTGACTCGCGACCTCGGTTGGGCGCCCTATGAACCGGTAAAGTTCGCGCTCGAAATGCGGCCCGATGTGATCTTTCTGCTTTCCGATGGCGAGTTCACCCAGAAATTCGAAGACATGTTGGCGGAAGAAAACGTCGTCACGAATCTGTTCGGCGACAGCAAGCCGATCAGCATCATTCACACGATTGCCTACCACAGCAAAGTCGGCGAGAGCGGCATGAAACGGATCGCCAAACAACATGGCGGCCAATTCCGTTACGTCCCCAAGCCTTAGGATAGATCTTGACCGCGTAGCACGGCGCGAATCGTTTCCATTCGAATCTTCAATTCGGCTTCGAAACCGCGATCGACCGGTTCATAGTAAGTTCGGTCGACGCCCAAGTAGTCCTGTGCCGCAACGCCGCCTTTGGCATCGTGCGAATACTGATAGCCTTCGCCGTGTCCCAGGTCCGCCGCGCCGCCGTAATGTGCATCGCGTAAATGTTTTGGCACCGGCACGATCTTGTTCTCTCGCACGTCGCGACGGGCATTCCCGATCGCCATCGTGGCGGCATTGCTTTTCGGCGCCAGCGCCAAGTAGGCGACTGTTTGGCTTAGCGTCAGTTGTGCTTCGGGCAATCCGATAAATTCGCACGCTTGCATCGCTGATACCGCGACCTGTAACGCTTGCGGATCCGCATTGCCGATGTCCTCGCTGGCCAGAATCACCAACCGTCGACACAAGAATCGAATGTCTTCGCCGCCTTCGAGCATCCGCGCCAACCAGTAGATGCCCGCGTCGGCGTCGCTGCCGCGAATGCTTTTGATCATCGCGCTGATCAAGTCGTAGTGATCGTCGCCGCCCGCATCGTAACCGCCCAATCGGCTGCCAAGCGACTCGGCCACCACATCGCGAGTCACCGTTTGATCCGCCGAACTTCGCACCGCGATCTCTAGCGCCGACAAAGCCCGCCGCGCATCGCCTTCGCACGCTTGGGCAAGGTAAACGATCGCGTCTTCGTCGACGTCGGTGTTGCAGTCGCCCAGTCCTCGATCGGGATCCGAAATCGCACGTCGAAGCAGTCCCTGGACATCCTCCGCCGATAGGGCTTCCAGTTGGAACAGTTGGCTACGGCTCAGCAGCGCGCCGTTGACGGCGAAATACGGGTTGCTGGTCGTCGCACCGATCAATGACACCACGCCCGCTTCGACATCGGGTAGCAATGCATCCTGTTGGCTCTTGCTGAAGCGATGGATCTCGTCAATGAACAGCAGCGGTCGCGGCCCGCCCGACGCGATCAAATCGCCGGCCCACGCAAGCACTTCGCGAACGTCCTTCACGCCGCTCGAAACGGCGCTCAATGTTCTCAAATGGCTTCCCGTTTCGATCGCCAACAAGTGAGCCAGCGTGGTTTTGCCAGTGCCCGGTGGCCCCGAAAAAATGACGCTGCCCAGACGGCCAGCATCGATCATCCGTCTTAGCAGTTTGCCTTCGCCCAAAATGTGTTGCTGTCCCACGTATTCGTCCAGCCGTTTCGGCCGCATCCGAGCCGCCAGTGGTTGAACGTTCTTCAAGTTGTCTTCTTCGGCGTCGGCAAACAACGATCGGTTCTGATTCACAGCAAAATTTCTCGGGTGGGTCGGACGATGGTTGCCGAATTATAGCGGACGAACGCGGGAACTCTGGTACGGCCAAGTCCAGGGTTGTCTTGCCGATGTCCTTTTCCAGCAGCACCCCAAGCTGCTATCCTTCGCCCATGAATGCACCGCAAATCTATCGTTTAAGTTCGCTGTCGATCATTGACGTCGGTGGCGCCGATGCCGCAGCGATCGTTCACAACGTGACGACCAATCAAGTTAAATCGCTCGAAGTTGGCGAAGGACGCGAGACATTCATCACGGATGTTCGCGGCAAGACACTTTGGCATGCGTTCCTGTATCGCCAATCCGATCGCTTTCGACTGATCGGTCCATCGGGCCAGTCGCAGCGTTTCGTCGAGCACCTGGATCGCTACACGATTCGTGAAGACGCAGTGCCGTTGATCCGCGACGAAGATCATTTTGTTTTTGTCGTTCCACCCGGCGGCAGTGATGCGTTGGGGATATCGTGGCCTGAATCGTCCGACAAGGGTTCCATTCATTCGTGGTCACTTTCGATGGGTGATGTCGCGGTGGAAGCGTTTGTCACCCGGTGGCTCGGTGAATCAACCGTCGTCGTGTTGGTACCGTCGGATCAAATCACACGATTCGACCAGTGGATGGTGGAACAGTCGTTGGCCGTCGGCGGCGACGATGGTTTTCATCGCATGCGAATCACCGTCGGCTTTCCGTGGTACGGCGCCGATATGACCGACGCAAACTTACCCCAAGAAGCCGATCGGGACGACCAAACGATCTCGTTCACCAAGGGGTGCTATTTGGGGCAGGAAACCGTCGCTCGATTGGATGCGCTCGGCCAAGTTCAAAAGAAATTGGTTCTTTGGACCATTCGCGGTGCGATACCCGAAGTCGATGCCAAGTTGGAATCCGACGGAAAAACGGTCGGACGTCTGACCAGCATCGCGAAGGTTGATTCACCAGAAGCGGACGCCGTGGCGATCGGATTTGCTCGGCGAAGCCATTTTGAGCCCGGCGCGACCGCCGCGGGAGTCACTTCGGCTGGCGACGCCTTCGAAGCCAGCGTTATCGCGACCTGACGACTGACCGGCAGCGGAACCACTATCATTGTGAGCATGGAAAAATCACCCGAAAGTATCGCCGAGCTTCTCGAACTTGTACGGCAAGGCGACGAAGATGCGACAACACGCTTGTGGGAAAGCTATTTTCAACAACTCGTCCGCGTCGCCGCCAAGCGATTGCCCGCCAATTTACGGCGTAGCGGTGACGAAGAGGATATCGCAATCTCCGCCTTTCACAGCTTTATCGCAGGCGTTCGCCGCGATCAGTTCCCGGATTTGAGCGGTCCCGAGAACTTGTGGGGATTGTTGATCACGTTGACAAGCCGAAAGTCGCAAGCGCATTTGCGAAAGCAAACGCGTCAGAAACGTGGCGGCGGACGTGTGCGTGGTGAATCCGTTTTCATGGATTCCAGCGGCGATCTAAAATCGGGCGGCATCGGCGGCGTTACCGGCGGATCCGAATCGGCTGATATCCACGCCGAACTGGCCGAGGCATGCGACGGATTGTTGGATCAACTACCCGACGAGCAACTTAAACAAATCGCCATCATGCGAATGGACGGTTACTTGGTCGACGAGATCGCGGTGAAACTGGATCTCAGCAAGCGAGCCGTTGAACGTCGTTTGCAATTGATTCGTCGGACGTGGTCCGAACAGGTTCAAGACGAAGATCAAGACCAGGGCCAGGACGGACAAGACGGATGAATTTGGATGATCTACCGGCCAACGAATTGGCACGCATCGACGCGGTTTGTTTGCAATATGAATCGGATCTGCGAAGCGGCGCGTCGCCGTCGATCGATTCGATCGTCGATCGGCACGGTGGATCCAGCGCAGCTATTTTGCGGCGCGAACTGGAAATCGTGCGAGATGAATTGACTTCACAGCGCCCTTCGAACGTTACGTCGCAGCCATTCTCGATCGCGTCCCCACCACCAATGACGTCATCGGAATCCGCATTGCCTGGTACTGGTACTGGTACTGTGATCGGACCATACATGATCGAAGGCATTCTCGGTCGTGGCGGAATGGGCGTGGTCTACAAGGCGACCGATCAACGTTTGGAAAGAACCGTTGCGATCAAGATGCTGGATGCTCGCATCGCCACACGCGACGACCTGAGCGAACGGTTCCAACGCGAGGCACGCGCCGTCGCGGGACTCAGTCATCCCAACATCGTCGAATTATTTGATGTCGGATCTTTTAACGGACTTCCCTACGCGGTGATGGAGCACCTGGATGGTGAGTCGTTGGATGCCAGATTCGAGCGATCGCCTCTTTCGATCGAAGAAGTCCGTCGACTCGGTTCACAGATTGCTGATGCGCTGGAAACGGCCCACGCCGCGGGAGTCGTTCACCGCGACCTGAAACCGGACAACGTGATGTTGGTCCGGCGACGTGTGTCATCGCCGTCGGATTCGGGAATCGGTACGACACCCGGCGGACTGCCTGATGGAAAAAACGATTCAAAATCGACAATCGTCAAGCTGTTTGACTTCGGCTTGTCACGCGTGCCGCCGTCAGCGGTGGCCAACGACGCTCACCAAACGCACGAGGGCACCGTCATGGGCACGCCCGGCTACATGGCGCCCGAACAGGCTCGTGGCGAAGGCGTGACGCCGGCGGCAGACATCTTTTCGCTCGGTTGTGTCCTGTACGAAGCGTTCTATCGTCGGCCTGCGTTCGATGGTGATACGAAAGCCGCCCGCATCACTGCTTCATTGAATGCGGCGGCTGATATCGATCCTATTCGTCGACGGGACGACCCCGATTTGGCCGACTTGATCGATGAGTGTTTGCAGAAGGCGATCGCCGACCGGCCCGCGTCGGCTGAATCGATTGCGCATCGTTTACGATCAGTGACCGATTCAGATGTTGCGCTCGCATCGCGTCGTGGTGTCCAACCAAGTCCACGCCGACCGCTTGGTTTCGGATCGATCGTCGCTGTGGCATTGGCGGGCGTTGTGATGACGCTTTTGGCGTTTGCAACGATGTCGGATTGGATGTCCAGCAAGAATGTCGTTCGTTTGGACCAAATCCGCTCGTTGGCCGTGCTGACGTTTATCGACAAGTCTCATCCGGAATGGATTGCCACGGACACGAAGTCGTCCGACCCACTCCAACCCATCGGGGACAAGCCGATGCACCAGGGCGAACAATTGTCGGCATTATTGGTTCACGAATTGTCGCGGATGGCCAAGGTCCGCGTCCCTCGGTTTCGACCGATGGACGCAGATACGCCCGACCAGTTGCGGCAATTGGGCAAGCAATGGGACGTCGACGCGTTGCTTAGCGGAACGATCGAGACCGTCACCATCGGCGAAGACCCGTTCGTCGAACTGGATTTGGCGTTGATCTCGTCGGCGACGGGGAACCAAATTTGGGGCCGGAAAATTCACTTGCAGGCCGGCGAGAACTTTTTGGAACAGAGTCGTTTGGCGACTGAGGTTGCCACCGTTGTCGGACAGACGTTGACGGCAACCGCGGCGGAAACCGCGCCACCAACGATCGAGTCGTTTCGATGTTTGATCGATGGTGAAACTCGGTCGGATCCCGATAGCGTTTCGGGACTGGCGATGGCGCTTAAGTGCTTTAAAAAGGCACACGAAGCGGATCCTCGTTTTGCCGATCCACTTGCCGGAATCGCATTGACGTCGATCACCTTGGCGGGCCAGTCGTCGATCGATGACACGGCGGGTCTTGTCATTGCGGCACGCACGGCTGCGGAAGACGCGATCCGTCGCGACCCCGGTTCGGTCGATGCCCGATTGGCGATGGCGATGCTTGATTGGCAAACGCTGACTCGATACGACCAAGCCGAACGAGTGCTGCATGAATTGACGATGGTGGATTCGAATCACTGGCAGGTTCAACATCAATATGGTTTGCTGTTGTTGACGATGGGGCGTTTCGATGCGGCGGCGGTAGCACTTCGCGAAGCATCGTTGTTGAACCCGATGTCATTGATTGTGAAGGTCGATCGGGCTCGCGCCGCTTGGTTTGCCGGCGACGCGTCGCGAGCGATCGCGGATGCCAAGACGCTGATCGATCGGTACGGCGACAATCCGATGGTGTCGGGATTGCTGGTTGATATTTACGAGACTCAATCGTTGTATGATGCTGCCGCCGCATTGCAACGAGACTTTCCGAAGCAAGCGTCGTGGACCCGCGAGGATTACTTTGCCGAACGAGAGAAACATTTAGCGTCGTCACCCTATGGACCGTTGGGCGAACAATGCAATCGAGCGATTTGGCAGTCACGTCGAGAGTCGATCATCGATGACATCACGCTGGCACGTTGGCTCGATCCGATGCCGCCCATGATGCCGATGATCTTGGCGAGGCATCCGGCCCTGTCGGAAGTTCGTAAGTTGGACCGCGCCGCCGAGGTGCTGCCGCAGGACGAGGACCTTTAGGCGAAACGCTCGCAGCCTAGATCAACTTAAGATGTCTTTGACAACGTGACCATGAACGTTGGTGAGTCTGCGTTCAAGGCCGTTGTGGTAATACGTCAGCCGTTCGTGATCGAGCCCCATTAAGTGCAGTAGCGTCGCGTTGAAATCGTAAACGCTGGTTTCGTTGACGGCGGCCTTGAAACCGAACTCGTCGCTTTCGCCGTAGCTGAATCCTTTCTTGACTCCCGCACCCGTCATAAAGCAAGTGAATGCATCGGGGTTGTGGTCGCGGCCGGTTCCGTTGGCTTGCAAGAATGGCATGCGACCAAACTCGGTGCACCACACCACCAGCGTGTGCTCCAGCATGCCGCGTTGTTTTAAGTCGGCGATCAGTGCAGCGGTCGGTTGATCCATGATCTCGGCCTGCATCGCGTGCGTCTTCTTGATGTCGCTATGCGAGTCCCAATTGGTAATGCCGTTTCCGCCGGCCGGGTCGCTGCCGTTGAACAACTGTACGACACGCACACCCTTTTCCAACAGTCGTCGGGCCAGGATGCAATTGTTTGCGTAGGCTTTCTTGAGTTCTGTTCCCGTACCGGTTCCATACGCTTCGTGAACGTGCGCCGGTTCGTTGGCGATGTCCATCACGTCGGGCACGGATACTTGCATCCGACCGGCAAGTTCGTAACTGGCAATTCTCGCGGCCAAGTCAGCGTCGCCGGGAAAGTGTTGCAGGTGTTTGGCGTTGAGTCGTTGCAGCAACGACACGCTTGCCCTGTCGGCGGCCGGGCCGTAGGCGTCGGGCCGTCCCAGGTTGGCGGGTGGATTGGCGGCGGTGAAGTCGGTGCCCTGGAAGGCCGCGGGAAGAAATCCGCTGCCGAAATTGTTCTTACCGCTACGTGCCAATCCACGAGGATCGTTGATGGCCACGAACGCCGGCAATTCTTCGGTCTCGCATCCCAACGCGTACGTCACCCACGCACCAAACGACGGGAACCCTTCCATCGTGAAGCCCGTGTTCATGAAGTTCTCGCCCTGGGGGTGAGCACTGGTTTGAGTCGACAGCGAATGGATAAACGAGAAGTCGTCGACGATTTCGGCCAAGTGCGGCAACAGGTCTGAAACCATCTTGCCCGTTTCGCCGCGCGGCTTGAAATCCCAAAACGGTTTCGCGATGTTGCCGGTGGGGCCTTCGAATGTAACTTCGGGCATGCCCGGTGGCTTTTGCCCGTCCAGCTTGTAGAGGTCCGGTTTGTAGTCGAACGTATCCACGTGGCTGACCGCACCTGGGCAATAGATCACCAAGACCTGCTTCGCCGGCATCTCGAAGTGCGGTTTACGCGGTGCGTAAGGTTTCTTGTCATCAATGTTGGGGCGAATCGGTCCACCAGCGCTGTCCGATCCCAACAAGTTGTCTTGGGCCAGCAACTGTGACAACCCGATCGCGCCCATTGCCATGCCGGACTGACCCAGGAAACCGCGACGATCTAAGAGTGATCGTCCGATGGTCGAAAGTCGTTCAGGGTTCATCATCGTGTTCCTGCTAAAGTGTGTCTACGTTTCGCGATTGGATAGTTAATGCCCGCTAAGGCAAAAACGCGAACTCATTGGTGTTGATCAAAGTTCGGCAAAGCAGTTCGAGACTCTGTGATTCGGAAAACTCAATCGCCGTTTCAATTTCATCGTCGCCGGGTTGGCGATCGAGTAGCAACTCGAAACATCTTGCAACCTGCTTAGGCAGCGAATCGCCCGCCTCGTTGCGAGCCCGCTTCGCCAGCAGCACGGACTGTTCAACGACAAAGTCACTGTTCATCAAATTGAGCGCCTGAAGCGGTGTCGTCGAAACCGGCCGCTTCGCGCGAACTTGACCACAATCCGGAAAGTCGAACGCTGTGAAGATGCGGTCATCCACGCGCCGCATCCGTTCCTGGTACAGCATCCGTCGCCACGTCTTGGGGCCGTGGTTGTCCAAAACTTCCCACTGGGCATACGTTTGTTTCTCGTTGTGAATGCGGTAACTACGCCCACCGATCGCCGGATCCAATGCACCCGTCGCCAACAGAACGCTGTCACGAATCACTTCCGCTTCCACGCGTCGCGGCGGGAATCTCCACAGCAACATTGAACTGGCGTCGATGCGAACCGCCTCGGTGTTGGGCGCACTCGATTGACGAAACGCGTCCGACATCACCATCAATCGGATCATCGACTTCATTGACCATGGATTCGCGTCCTTCGCGTCGACGAACTCCGAAGCCAACCAATCCAACAACTGTGGATGAGTCGGAGGGGCGCCGGCGAGACCAAAGTCACTGGTCGTGGGAACGATGCCCGTTCCGAAAATGTGATGCCAAATCCGGTTGACCATGACGCGAGACGTCAGCGGGTTGTCTGTGCTGGTTACCCACTTTGCAAACTCTGCGCGGCGCTGTGCACCCGAAGCCGACGAATCCAGACCGAGATCGCCGCTGAAGATCGCCGGACCGGCTGGTGGCACTTCGTCACGCGGTGTCTCCGGACTTCCTCGCAGCAACACGTGCGTCACATCCGGTTCGACGAATCGACCGACAAAGCTGGGCTGTGGACCGTCTTCGGCCAACGTGTTGATCCATTTTTGAACTTCGTCCAGGATCGCTTTTCGCTCGGGATGGTCTTTGGCAAGTTTTGTCGTGGTCACCCAGGTGCCCGTCCATGGTTTCCAATTGCCCGCTTCGTCCATGATGTCCATGTCATACTGATAGCGAGGCAAGTGCGGCTTCTTGTCCAAGTAATCTGTGTCATAGAAGTACTCGCGATTGCTGCTCAATCGCATGCGGGCGACTTCTTGGGGCGAATCAAATGCGATCTTGACCCACGGTAGTTCGTCCGTGTCCTTGGGCAGCTCAACCCGCCAGTTCATCGTGCCAAATTCGCGATCGTTCAACCGATCGATCGGATAGCGTCCTTCAAATCCATCTTCGGGGAACCCGGTCAGCGTGGCACCATTTTTTGGCAGGGCCAGGTTCTTACGCGAACTTTCCGAACCGAAGACTTCAAGTTCATCCAGGCCGACGTTGGGAGTCTTGAACCGCACGCGAATCGCGCGGGTGGTGATCGGCTTGAAGTGGATCTCGCGATAGGCGCCCCAATCCTCTTCCCAGCCACCGATCGCGCTGAGTTGTTTGCGGTACTTCGAAATTTCTTGTCGAACCTCTTTTCCGCGTTGGCGGCGCGGATGTTCGTCAGCAAACTCGGGAAACCGACTGCCGAATTCGATGTCTTGGAACACGGCCGTCAACGAGTAGTAATCTTTGATCGAGATCGGATCGAACTTGTGGTTGTGACAACGGGCGCATCCGACCGTCACGCCCATCACGGACGCGCCGACGGTTTGCATGACTTCGTCCAACCGATCCGCACGCGCCTGCCGAATGGCTGACGGTTCGCGACCAACCGTCGCGGCCGGGACGTGCGGACCAGCGACCAGGAAGCCGGTTGCCTCACCGACGCCCATCGAGTCACCCGCAATCTGCTCGCGGACGAATTGGTCATACGGTTTGTCTTCGTTGAATGCGCGAACGACATAGTCGCGATAGATCCAAGCGTTCTTGCGATACAAGTTGGCTTCCGAACCGTTCGTTTCGGCCCAACGGATCACGTCCAACCAGTGTTGGGCCCAGCGTTCGCCGAAGTGCTGTGAGGCAAGCAATTCGTCGACAAGCTGCTCGTAAGCAGCGTCTCCATCGGCTTGGCAGGCGGTTACAAACGCTTCGGTCCGTTCCGGAGTCGGCGCAAGTCCTGTCAAGATGATCGACGTGCGTCGAATCAATGATCTTGGATCGGCGGGAGCGGAAAAGTCGAGGCCTTCTTGCGCAAGTCGCTTGCGAAGGAACGCATCGATGGCATGATCTTCGTCACCGCCGACAACTTCAGGAACTTCCGGGCGGACCACCGGCAAGAAAGACCAGTGCTCGGTATCCTCGGTGACGACGTCGTCCATTTGTCCAGGCCACACGGCGCCTTCTTGGATCCATCGGGTCAGCAACTCGATCTCTTCGGCTGGCAGTTTGTCTTCGTCCGGCGGCATCGCGATGTCCGCTTCGGCGTGATTGACCGCTTCGATCAAGTAGCTGTTCTCGGGGTGGCCGGGAATGACCGATGCCAATCCGGAATCACCGCCGCGAAGCATGAACACGCGACGATCTAAACGTAGGCCCGATTCGGACTCGTCTTCGCCGTGACAATGAAGACAGTTGTTGTCGAGGATCGGAAAGATGTCGTTTTCGAAGTCGATGTCTTCTGCGCTGCCTGACGATACGATTCCGCACGCCATCGCGACAAGCAACAGTTTGAGCGAGAGTATTCGGTTCATAGTGAGGCCTCCCAACCGGCTTGCCATTGTTGTGTCAACGATTGTACGAGTTCTGGATTCGCGTCAGCGATGTTCTTCGTTTCATTCGGATCCGTTTGATGGTCGAACAGTTCGACAAAAACCGGCGCGATTGATAAGTCACGGTGATCCTTCCACAAGACCAGTCGATAGCGATCCGTTCGCATCGTGTAGCCCATCAGGTGCTGTTCAAACAGCTCGCGGTCCCATCGATTGCCCTGCTGTGTTTTGATACGGTCTTCCACTTCGGTGATCAAAGGGCCGAACCATGTTTCTCGCATCGCAGGTGAAAGCGGATTGGCCGCCCATTCGCGAAGCGCTGGGTTCGGATACTGGCTGAACGCGGCTTTCTTCCAGGGCTGGTTCGCGTCGTTCATCAGCGCAGCAAAGCTGTGCCCTTCCAAGTGGTCCGGTTTGGACACACCCGCCAAATCGCAAAGGGTCGGATAGATGTCCACCAATTCAACCAACGCATCGGTCTTTGCGCCACGCGACTTCATATCGGGAGCCCAAATCATCAGCGGCACACGCGTCGCAATCTCGTAGTTGGTTGCTTTCCCCCACACGCCCATGTCGCCGAGGTGCCAACCATGGTCGCCCCAGACGACGATGATCGTGTTGTCACGAACGCCAGCTTCTTCCAACGCCGCGATCATCATCCCGATCTGTGCATCGACATAGCTGACGCAAGCCAGGTAGGCATGCTTCAGCGTTCGCGACAGTTCGGGCCCCAGCGGTCCCGACTTTGGAATTCCTGCTCGCGTTCGCAGTTCAAAAGAAGCGTGTAGTCCCATCGCTGCGCCGCCGTCGGGCGGTTCGACTTCCGTTGCCATCGGAATCTTTGCAGGGTCGTAAAGGTCCCAGTATTTCTTCGGTGAAACCCAGTTGAGGTGAGGCTTCTTGAATCCAAGGGCAAGAAAGAACGGCTTGTCATCGCTGGCAACCATCTGCTTCATGGTTTCGATCGCCCGCAACGTGTTGTATCCGTCTTCGTAGCCATGGTCGGGAACGTCAGCGCCCTCGTACGCGGGGCCGCTTGCCAATCCGTACTTCGCCGCGTCGCCATACTTAGCGATCATCGCGGTACGGTCATCCGATTGAATTTTTTGATTTTCGGGTAACGCGAACGCTCCGGCGGATTTTTTGATCCCTTTGATCCACTTCACCGGATCGCGGTTCCACGAAACGCCCTCGTCCGTGTCACCTTGGTGAAAGATCTTGCCACAGTAGGTCGCTTCGTATCCGTTGGCGATCAAATGCTGTGGCAGCGTGACGATGTCGGGTTGCAGTTCCCGAAGCGAAACATAGTTGTGAAACAGTCCCGTCGTCTCAGGTCGCGCACCTGTCATTAGACTCGCGCGAGACGGCCTGCAAATGGCTTGTTGGCAATACGCCCGATTGAACAGCAGCCCGCCGCCGGCCAACGCATCAAGGTTGGGCGTGATCGCGATCGGCGATCCATAGCACCCCAGTTCTGGCCGCAAGTCGTCAACGGCAATGAACAGAATGTTGGGTCGATCGGCGGCTTGGGTACTGGTGGCCAACGCAAGGATCAAAAGCAGCGAAAGGCTCGGTTTCATAATGTTAACTTTCATGATTCGATTCGTCACAATTCTCACTTGGCCGCTTTTTCGGCGAACCAGTCCTGGCGTTCGGTACCTGACGCGATTTGGTCACCGTTGGTATCGATCTCGTCAAAGTTTGATTCGACCTTCGCTTGATCCCAGTTCCATCCGTTGGCCTTCCATTTCGCTTGTTCCTTTGCCACGTATGCTTCTTTCGTCCAATCCGTCGACGACTTCGAGGCAACCGCTTGGGCAGCAAAGTCTTCGGGACGTTGCCAGATGCGGACGTAGTCGACCGACATCACGGTCGGGAACCCATCGGTGGTCGTTTTTTCCGCGACGGTGCTTCGTTCTCCACCTTCGTACTTCACAAACGGGTAACGAAGTCCCAACGAAAGCGTCACGTGCATCGGCAAGTGCCAATACAAGTTTTTCTTGCGTCCGACTTCTTGGCCGTCGATGTACCAGACGATCCATTCCTTCGAGTTTTGGACACCATACACGTGGTAGTCCTCGCGAGGATCCCAGGGCGAATCGTAGTGGTTGCTGCAGATTTCGGGTCGGTTGTTGGGACGCGCCCACACCCGCTTGCCGTTCTGAATCAGCGTCGTGTGAAGGTTACAGTCGATACGGTTGACAAGAAAATGAGTTTTCGTCTCGAAGTCGAACTCGCTCTGTTGAAGCTCGACGACGTCGATTTCTGAATAGGCAACCGTTTCGCCGTCGCTGGCTTGATAACGGTTTTGTGGACCGATGCTGTAAAGCCAGAAAGATGGACATGCGCCTGGGTATCGCGAACAACCTTTGATGCGTGCCTCGAAATAGCCGTATGTGATTGTGCGTTCGTTGCGAGCCATGCCCGAAGTGTAGAACAGGGACTGATTGCCCCGTTTGTGATCTTCTTGCATCATTCGCAAATGCAACGACCCCGATTTTTGGATGACGTTTTCTGGTTTCCAACTCCAAGGTCCAAAGTCTTCCGTGTCGGTGTTCCAGCGTTTGGGATCCAGTTGAGCGTCGTCAAACTCGTCCGATTGATCGGCAACGATTTTCCATTGGCCCGCTTTTACCTCGGGGGCATCCGACAGCGGCAGAAGATCGGCGGCCGGCGCTTTGGGCGAAACCGACGTTAGCCCGCAAAGGACCACAGACCACAGGATGGGATGAAAGCTTGCCAGAGATATCTTGTTCATGCTTGCACAAATCCTGTTTCGTTTTTGAGAGTCAATGAGTCACGTCGTTTCATCATTCTGAATCGCCAGCGGAGTCCAATCAGTACCCGAGTGGCTTCCCTTGTTCAAATAGTTTGAGGACTTCGTTCGCATTCAGCGCGGCATCAAAGACCGCCAATTCATCAATGGTTCCGTTCAAATTGCGAACGGCAAACCACGGCGAATCGCGAAACGGTTGACCCCAGTTACCGATTTCCGCCGGACCGATTCGCAATCGATCCACGAAGAACTTGTCCGCGATTGCTTCGTCGCTGACTTGTTCTCCGTTGCAGTACTGTGTCACTCGGCGGTTCGCCGGATCGTAAACCGATGCCAAGTGAAACCAGCGTCCGCTTTTAGAAATATCCCAGACTGGATCGGTGATATAGATGCGGTGAAGCCCCCGATCTCGCACCGTTGCCTTATCAAACGCGTTCTTCACAAGGACTTCGGCCGAGTCATCGACCATCACCGAAAACATTAGCCGGCCGTCGTCGCGAATTTGCCAGTGGGGTTCGCCGTTTTCGTAACCGTCGCTCATGAACAGCGAATTGTATCGATGTTCCAAACTGTCGATCCGAACCCAAGTCGCGAACGTGAATGCAGCGAACTCGCCATCGATTCGAGTGCGGACACGAGCTCCGATTCGCTCGAAGTCCAAGCCTTCCGAATCGGTGCCAAAGCGGCCTTCTGTTGAAACGACCGGGCCGACAAGTGTTCCATCGCGAAAGTCCGCGGTGCCTGCCATGTTGGGAACGCTTCGGTCTTGAAGTGAATCCGCAATTGGAAAGTAGGCGATCAAGCGAGTGTCTTCTCGCAGTGCCCGCGAAGCGGTTTTCCACTGGTCGAAATGTTGCGATTCCGCGTCGGTTCTTCGTCGCTGAAGTTCGGCCGGGCCGCTGATGTTGGCGATCATGCTTTGCGAACTCGCAGAGCCAAGGGATTGTCGTTGGCCGGTGGTCAAATGGGTTCCGTCGTGTTGGCCGCCGCGCAGCGCCACTTCGCCATCAATGACTTCGACCTGGGCCGTTGCCGATTCGACTTCGACCGCGAATTCGGTACCCAGGTCCACGATCTCGCTGTCGGCTGCTTTGACAACGAATCCGCGAGCGGCCGGCGGCACGTTTGCTCGCAGACGCCCTTGGACGACCTTCACGGACCAATCGGATTCGATTTCAAGTGATGCCGGGCCTTCGACGGTGACGGTGGCCCCGCAAAAAAAATCTAGCTCGGCAACACCTTGATCGAACTTCAACGTTCCGCCGGGCAGCATGTCGCCGTCGCGATAAGCGACCGCGTCATCGGACCATCGAACGTCAACCGATCGACGAAGCATCGCATGTCCGGCAATGATCTGTTCTTCTTCACTCGATGGATCGGACTGAGCCTGCTGCGATGGCGACGCGTCGGATCCGAAAAAATAACCAGCGAATCCGACCGCAAGCAAAACGCTAGCCGCCAACCCGAGCAGTGGCAAACTGAGCAATCGACGAACGGTCGCCATGCTCGGCTCGGTCTGCATCGGCGCAATTTCGACCGGAATGTTGCTTGTGAAGACGTCGCCGGGATAGATCGCGCACAGAGCTTCGTGGTTGTCCAGCAATTCGATGTACCGGGTAACCGCCTGGGGCGATTGGGCCAACAACGATTCCAGTCGACCGGTTTGATCGCTGGACAGTCGGCCGTCAATCACGGCAGCGACCAGTTCGTCGATTTCCAATTTTGGATCAGACATCAACTTGCACGTCCTGTTGGAGTCCGTTTCGAACGCAATCGGCTAACTGTTTGCGAATTCGCGTCAACCGCATCGCGACCGCATCCGCCGTCGTCGATCGTGCGGCGGCGATCGGTCCGATCGGTTGGCCATCGCGATAGCGAAGCTGGATCAGTTCGCGGTCCTGGTCGCGTAGTCGTTCCAAACAACCCCTCAAAACCGGGACGCGGTCATCGACCGACGCTGATTCTTCGGCCGCGCTGCGATCGATCAACTGAGCCACGTCGTCAGAGAAAATTAGCTTGCCGGCGTGCGCGGATTTTCGCCATGCCATCACTTGGAATTTGGCGATCGTGAACGCCCAAGCGGTGAAGCTGGAACCCTGCTGGAATTGGTCCGCCTTACGGCAAAGGACCAAATTAGTTCTCTGCAGCACTTCCAGCGTTTGCTCGCGATCGGCCAGCCGTTTTAGGATGAATCCGTACAAACGCGGCTGAATCTCCGTGATTCGGACCGCGAGTTCTTCGGTGCTGGACGGTTCGTTGGCGGAATCATGCATCGGCATACTATCGTTGATAGCCGCTACACCCGAAACCTAACAGCAATTTCTAGAGAATTCTTGTAGCGATCGAATCGACGGTCTCTAGCGGTTGGGTCAGTGCGGCGAAGACCCGTTCCGAATTGCGTCCGATCCATAGAGTCACCGGTGTTTCGCCGGTCGGACGATAGCGTTTGGCCAGTACCGTGGGGTCGTGGTCGGACCCGCGGACTTTGATCGTTTCGGGATAGACGTTTCGCGACCTCAGTTCTCGGCGTAGCTTTCGATCATCGGCTGCTCCGGACCAAATCACGCGTCCCACCACCGCCAGATCGGATTCGGCGATCGCTCGCGCGGCTGTTTCGTCAGCCGTCAAAAAGCCAGACGGTTTTCCGAGCGTCGCCATCGCGAATCGATTCGCGAACTCGATCGTTAACCCGGCCGCACGAATCGCAGCATCGGGGTCAACAAGGTACTCACTGATTCGCGTCGCCTTTTTGGATCGCTCGTCTTGTGCGGTCAGCGAAACAAACGATGACCATGACGCGTCGTTTCGAACGCGAAAGGCCGAACGACCCATGACGGGAAGATCGGCCATTCGGATAGCGTCGCCGCATATCATCGTCTGTTCCCGAACGGTGCCGGCCAGCGAGATCCACGACCGATGGGCGGGTGGGCACGTGGATGTATCCACCGTTGCCGCGGGCGCTAGCTTGACGATGGACGAATCCGTTTTGCCAAGGATGGCGGTGACATCGGACCACGACGGCGAGTACTGGTCTGGATCACTGGTGCGATGGCCCGACGGTCGTCGATCCGGATCGATGTGAACACCATGACCTGCCGGAATGTCAACTGTCGTCACGTCGTCGCATCGCGCGGTTGCAAGCGATGGAGAGTTCATTCGCGATAAGTTCGCCCCAGCCATGGCCGCTGTCACTTCATCTTGATCGATGGCAATGACGTCGCCTCGTCGGGCAAGCTCGATCGCGTCGCCGCCGATGCCCGAACACAAATCCATCATCGGGCGATCGCCAAACCACGTCGCCTTTAATTTCGCGACTTGCCAAGGAGTCGCTTGCTGTAACGATTTCTCGGTCGCCCACCAAACACCCGTCCCGAGTTTCGCTTGGGTTTTGGAAAGCAGCGCCGCAGACGTCAATACGAGCGATGCAATGTCTTCGCCCAGTTCGTCACGAAGCCGCTTGATCGTCTTGGCATCGGGCGATGGTCCGTCGGCCAAGCTGACCATCGTGTCGTGCAAGTCATGCAGTCGTTCCACCAAACCTTCTGTCACTGGCAAACCTTGTGTCACTGGCAATCGTTTTCGCTGGTGTCGCGTTCTTTCGTCGACGAACGTCTTGGAGCGACGGATGTCGGAACAACGCCCGTTCCGACTGCGCGGATTGTAGGCGAAGACGCGATCGTTCGGGCCGGGGGATCGCGATTCACTTTTTCAATGCACGATTCGGTATCTGTCGATAACACCGATGGTCGCTTCCCCTTTCGCGATCACACGCCGCTTCCTTCCATCCATTCGATGTACCATGTTTTCACGCGTTCAAACCGCCGCGCTGTTGGTCGCCGCCGCCGGCGGTCCTTACGTCGCTTCGGAAACCGAGTGGGGGCGCAGCGCCATGACGGTGCTCGGTGAAACGAACACCGCATCGTATCGCGGCGACCTGCCGTCGATCACCGCGACCGGCGCCGCGCACGCGCACCACGAAGTCGAAGCCCTGCGCGGGACCGATGCCCGTCGATATCGATTGGATGAAGAACTCGCCCGGAAATTGGGTGCGATCCCCACCGATCCGGCCGCCACACCGACGCTGGCGGGAACTCGGGTCAGCGACTTACGCGAAGTCATCCGCTTCGACATCTCGCCCGACTGGGTGCTCAGCCGATTCTCGCGGGTCAGCACGGTGCTTGCCGATTTGCGACTTGAGGGGTTACGGGTTCCCATCGTCACCGGCACGCGGGCCGACGATCTTGCCGGGACGTTGACCTATTACTTTGACCAGCAAGGGAAGCTGCAGCGGGCAACTTTCCACGGCTTCACCGGCGATCCCGGTCGTTTGGTCCAAACCATGATTAGCCATTACGGATTGAAGGCCGAACCAGCACTCGAGGCCGGCGTGTACACAAAACGCTGGAACGGAATGCCCGTCCATTTCGTACGATTGACCCACGCACCTGTCGTCTATTCCGACGCCGTTCACCAAAAATACACGGTTTTCTTGGAGCTGAACCAGCCCAGCCTGGTCTACGGGATCAGCGCCGAA
The DNA here is from genome assembly GCF_007860125.1 of Rubripirellula tenax. Lineage (NCBI taxonomy): Bacteria > Pseudomonadati > Planctomycetota > Planctomycetia > Pirellulales > Pirellulaceae > Rubripirellula > Rubripirellula tenax. Next base: position 432,925 of record NZ_SJPW01000003.1, on the reverse strand, counting down.
GCCCGTCGCATCGGGGATGCTGACCGCCACAGCGGCCGCTGGTAGGCCCCGGCCGCTGGTTCCATGACCGCCAAGTGACCACAAAGCGTCCCAAATTGACATTCCGATACAGAAATCTCTTCCATCGGCTGGCCCAATCACGCTAAAGTGAGGTATGAGTCAAATGACGACCGGAGTTTTCTGGACAGCATCATGCAGCCCGGTTCGTCGGATTTCTGGGAGAAAAGGCGATGAGTGCGAGTTGGTATTACATGGCTAGCGGTTGGCTTCGAAAGGGGCGTCGTTTGGGGCCGATTACCGAGAATGACCTGTTGATGAGAATCGACCAGGGAAAGATCGCGCCCGATACGCTATTGCAAAGCACCAAGACAAAAGGAAAGTGGGTGCCCATGAACACCATCGGGCCGGCGATGCAGCGGTGGCGAAAGCTGCACCCCGAAGAAAAGAAGTAGGCGACGATCGAAACGCCCCTCCGACCATCGGCCGTCATCGAGCGCGCACTCGCTCGTCCGCCTCGATCCAAGACAACCGCGGACTACGCCGCCATTGCCGTAGCGCCAATACTGATCTTCTTGATGATCAGCAGTCTGGCCAATTTCTTGATGCTGGTGATGTATCGCGGCGGCCAACCCGGTCGCGTCTCGTGGACGCTGTTGATGTTCACCATGGGCGCCGTTGGCATCGCCCGAGTTGCGATCGAAAAAGATCGCATGTACTCGCTCGGGTACGCCGGCATTCTTGGCATGGTCACGTTCGTGTCGATGTTGAAATTCGTCGATTCACCGATTTTTTCCGCAATCATCTTGGTTGTCATTGCCTACTTGGCTGATCGCATCACGCGTGACTGTACCTTGATCGATGATGAAGTCGATGCCAGCGGACAGGGTTTGGTCGACTCCGGGCGATTGTTCGTAAAGAAGCAGATCAAGTCGCCTGTGCAAGAGGGGCCGGGCGGCGTGGCCATCGACGCGACCGCCACAAAGGGCAAGCCGGCGCATCAACCCGGACGCACGGTGTTATACCTGGCGCTCGGTGCCCTACCTTTATTCGGTATCGGCCAATTCTTTTTGCATCAAGACCCCGAGACTTGGTCGCGAGCTCAGAAACTTTTGGCGTTCTATCTATTCGCCAGCTTGTCACTTTTGGTGACGACCAGCTTCCTAGGTCTAAGGCGTTATCTTCGGCAACGAAAAGTCGATATGCCGTCCGACGTTTCGGTCGCCTGGTTGTCCGGCGGCGCGGCGCTGATCGCGTTAATCCTATTCATCGCCTTCATGGCACCCGTACCCGGTCAATGGTTGGCGTCGTTCGAACTGCCCGCGTTCTTGGATTCGCCGGGTGACACCGTGGCCAGCAAGCAGGGTTGGGGCGAAGACGGCGCTGACAAGACATCCGACGGCGCGTCGTCGACCTCCGAAGACCAAAACCCTTCCGACAAAGAAGTCGAAGACATCACGCCTGGCCAGAACGCACCGGCAGGCGACGTGGGCGATGGCAAGCGAGACGACGGACCTGCGGGGAAGCAAAAAGGCAACAAGAAAGGCGAATCCGGCGACAACGACTCGGGCGAGTCAAAGCAACCGCCTCCATCAGATCAAAAACAAGACGGTCAAAAATCGGATCAACAAAAGCAAGAAGGTCAAAAGTCGGCCGGAGAGAAATCGGAAGGGCAAAAATCCGATGGCGAAAAATCGGAAGCCGATGAGTCCGACGCTCAAAAATCGGACCCACCCCAAACGGACAAAGCCGACGGCGCCGAGCAACCACCACTGGACGAGTCGAACGAAAAGCAACCTGACGAAAAAAGCGAATCCGATCCCAAGCAATCACCGCCCAAGAACGATAGTCCTCCGCCCAAACAGAATCCCAACCAAGCTGCCGGCCAACCGAAGCCATCGGCCAGCCCACCATCATCCAATCCGGCTCAGTCGATCGCGGATGCCATGCCTGGCATTTCGGATATGTTGAAGTTCATCATCTTCGTCGCGCTGGCGGCCATCGTCGCCACTTTCGTCTATCTCAACCGTCATGCACTCGCACTTTGGTGGAGCAACCTGTTCGCCCGCGGTCCCATCGCGGACAAATCCACCTTTGACGAATTTCTGTCCGCCGAGACTCGCGTGCCACCGCGATCGTTCTCGTCGTTCGTCAATCCGATCGGCAAAGAGACCGATCCGCGACGCGTTATCGTGATCACGTTCTCGGCCTGGGAAGCATGGTGCCGCGAAAACGGCATCAGTCGTGCACGCGACGAAACACCCAGCGAGTTCCTCTCACGCGTGGCCGCTGCCACCGGATCCATGACCGCGCCGGCAACCCGAGTCGTCGACGCCTACAACCGAATCGTCTACGGCCGAGGCAATGCGTCCGAGCAAGACGTTGCCGCCGCCGACCAGGTATGGCGCTCGATGGCGTAACAGCCTGTTGAAAAAAGGGTCTGGCCATCTCCGACGTTTCGAATTCACAATGTTTCAGCAACGTCTCCAAAGGGTCAGCCCCCTTTTTCAACAGGCTGGTAAGCTCGATTGGAAGCAATTTCGAGATGCGATCCGAACGACGCTCGCGAATTCTTCGCGGATATTGGCCCAAACTGGTTTCTGATCCGACGCTGCGTTGAGTAAACTTGTCCTATCATGACCCACGAACCGAACAGCTCCATCGCAAACGAAAATTACCGCCGCAAGCTCATGCTTTTGCTGACCCCCGAGCAACGGATCGAGCGTGCCGAGGAACTGAACCGTCAGTCGATGGAAATGCTGAAAGCGTCGCAAGACGGATATCGAGCCTACTTGGAACGAAATTTCAGAGCCCGCCGACATCGCCCCGAAAACAGATAACGGAAATTGAATCATGACGGACAGCTTGTTGAGTCTGTTCGACGTGCTTGCGGCCAGCGGTGTGTCGGCGGCCATTATCGGTGGGCACGCGGTGAATATTCACGGCTACGTTCGGTCGACGGAAGATGTCGATGTCGTCTTTGTCCGCAATGAGCAAAGCGAGCGTGCGCTGTTCGGCGCGTTGACATCGATCGGAGCATACTGGATCGGCGACGAGATCGATCCGGCGACTGGGATCGAGAAAACTTACCCGGTGAATTTCGACTACATCCGCAGTTCAGCGTTGATGATGCTCGGTACAGATCGAGGATTTCTAGACATTTTCGACCACATCCCCGGCCTACCCCATGAATCCGCTGCGGATTTGGTGGAACAGTGCATCACGGTCGGAGGTCGGCGTTTCGCTTCACTTGCGTGGTTGCGACGAATGAAAGAAGCCGCAGGTCGTCCCATCGACTTGATCGATCTCGAGCGACTTCCGTTGACCGATCGTATCAACTGACCGTCAAGCATCGTCCGCTTCAAAACGGCCCGCGTCATGTAGAGCGGCCTTTCTAATCAGACTCCAAAGCACGCCTTTCGATTTCTAAAATCGTTGGCTCATTCACGTGATGTCGACACGTCTTTCAGTTCATCGAAGTTCAGCAGTTCATCGATCTTTTTTAGGTCCGAAAGTACATCCATCGTAAAGAGTAATTCATCAAACTCACCTTCCTTGGCATCCATCCATCGAAAGCTCGCGTCATAGAGTTCCGTCGCCCCCTCGACGTCCGCGTCCTGAATAACTTTTTCACCGTGGATTTACTGCGGGATATAGACGCCATGAATTTCGCCCACTTGATGTCCTCTCGAAATACCGGTCGCGTTTCGACTTTTTTGACGACGTCTTTCCATCGTGCGTGATGGTTTCATGCAATCGCCGAACAAACAAGGACTTGTTTGTCGACTCATCACGAATCCAACGGTCGACCATCGTTTTCTCGCGAAGGCCATCGTTGCCTTTTTCAACAGGCTGCTAGGTTATCTCGGAGGGTTCCAAGTAGAGACGCCGCTTCAACTTGGGTGTCACGTCCATCTGGTTTTGCATCTCGCACATCCTGTCCAAAACATGGCCGCAAAGGGGCAAGGCTCACGAAAAAAGTCAGGATCGTAAGGAGGCATTTCATGGAAGCACCGATGCATCGAGAGTGCGACAGTTGGAATTCGAGGTCGCCACGTATTCGCTATGAACGCGCATTCCTGTTACGTCGCTCGTAATGGGGCGATTCGTTTCGAACGAGGAAGAACTAACATCGGTTGAAATTCTAGCAAGCCAGAGACTCGATGGCTGCATTTAGTTTCTAATCGGCAATTTTCCGGGGTAACGATGGCGATGCGTCAGCATCTACCGCGTGAGTTCAAACGATTCCTTGCAGTACAAAGTGATCAACTGATCGAGTCGATCGGACAGTGCTTCAGCATCGCCCGTGATGATCCAGTAGCGATATCGGAACACGGACTTGGGCGACAACGTCACCGATTGGATCGGTGCCAGATGCATGCATGGTCCATCCGACGGGTTGTCGCTATCGCCCGTTCCGTGAGGACCAAAATTCCAATGGCCTTTCGACACCGGGCTATACACAGCAACGCCCTGGCCATCGGGTTCAAAGCAAGCCATAGCGGCTAGAGGTGGATTGGCCTTGCCCCACGGTGGACCCGGCGGATGGTTCTCGTCGCGCCATTGGTTGTTCCCCAAATAGCTTTTCGCTTGATCAAATCGACGCGTGAAATAGCATGCCGGCAATTCCTGGTGACGCGGTTTTGGCGGGCCCCATGCATCGCGATCGTCTCGCTGACACGTCAATTGGCAAGTCACCACGATGACGCCATCCATCGCCGGTTCGAACGCCGTCCATTGACGCATCACGGCGCCTGCTTCTTCGCTGGGCATGTCCCAGAGTTTCGGGATCGTTTCGCTGTACAGAACTCCGTCGGTCACCTTCGCATCGACAACGCGAGCCCAAGACCCAACGCCGCCACCTTGAATCGGATTCCACGTCCATGGGCTCCACGCCGGGCTTTGGCCTTCGGCACGTCGATCAAGCGAAGCCCCCGCGTAATAGGATTGTTGAATCAGTCGTCCGGGGTCCGCCACGTTGACCACGTTGGTCGGGTGCCCAGGCCAAGACAGCCACGTGATCGCGGCACCCTTCCCGCGATCGACACCCACGCGAACACCGCCTCGGTCGATGTGCACTAAGTCATCCGCGGACACGACAGTCAACCAAGTGAACAACATCACGACGGATAGTGTGTAAGCATTCAATGGGGGCATCCGATCAGGTTTCTGCTGGAATCTGATTTGAAACGTTGGAGCCGCGTCACTTCGCCTTCTTTCTCGATCCGCGGCCCATGTGCTCCATCGCCCGCATCTCGGTTGGCTGCCCTTCGTCGCCACAGCGTTCCATCCATTGATCCAGTTCGGATCGCAGCGATGCGACCACATCGGCGTACTCGGATTCGTCGGCGAGGTTATCCATCTCCATCGGATCCGCTACGACATTGTAGAGTTCGAATTCTGGTCGGCGCTGGTACTTTCGCACTTTTTCGGCCGCGTCGCGATCACCGGTATCGGCTTTCGCGACCCAGCTTTTGAATTCGCTGGACTGGGTGCAAGCGTTCTTGAAGATTTGATCCGGTGTCAAGTTGCGAATCAGCTTGTGGGTTTCAGATCGGACGGAACGAATTCCGAAATGATCAGAACCGTTGTTGATGCCTCGCGTGGTCATGATGCCGAAGACGTGATGCTTGTGATCTTGTTTGCCGGCAAAGACGGGTATCAGGCTTTGACCCTGGAACGCTTCGATAGGTATTCCGCCACCCGCTTCGACGAACGTCGGTAACAGGTCCACGTATTCAATCATTGCTGGGTTGACGGTGCCCGGTTGGATGTGGCCCGGCCAGCGGGCGATCATGGCGGACTGCAACCCGTTGTCATAGCAAGTCCATTTCGCAAACGGCATCGAACTGCCTTGTTCGCTGACGACGACCAGCAACGTTTGTCCGGCCAACCCGTGTTTGTCAATCACATCGATCGCTTCACCGACTTGACCGTCATAGTAAGTGATCTCGGCCAAGTAGTTCGACATACCCTGGCGAGTCTCCGGTGTGTCGACGAAATACGGTGGCAGCTTAATTCGTTCCGGCGGATATCGCGAGGCGTCGCCCTTGTTCCAAGGTGTGTGCGGTTCGTTTGAACACAACATCAAACAAAACGGCGTTTTCGAATCCGCGCATTGGCCGACGAACTGATCGACTTTGTCAAAATCGGGATTCGATTTGCCTGGGATCTCTTCCCAGTCGAACGCGGTTGCCGGTCCCACGTGTCCCTTTCCGCTATGGGCCACGCGATAGCCGAGATCTTTCATGTAGGTGGCAACGGTCTTGATACCCGGTTCGACACGCGTGTGATTGGGATACGCGCCGCTAGTGACGGGATACAGACCGGTGTAAATGTTGTGTCGCGTCGGCGAACACATTGGCGCCGATTGGAAACACCTTGTGAACCGCATGCCTTCGCCGGCCAGTTTGTCGATATTCGGCGTATACGCCTGGCCGCCATAGCATCCGATGTCACGAAACGTGCAATCGTCGGCGATCATGAAAACGATGTTCGGCTGCTGGGCCGATGCGCCCGTGACAACTGAGAATGTCAAATACGCTAAAGCAAAAAGTCGATACACGGCACGTCCTCAACCAAGGTAAATGGGTCAAGGATCAGTCTAACCAATCGGCATCAACAGCGTCGTTCCTAGGCGGAACGTTTTCGGTTGCCCCCGATCGGCGAACGGCGAGAACCATGTGAGTCGCTGTTTTCCAGGTCTCGCATCGATGGTTGCGAGGGCTGGACACTGGCTAGCCACTTTTTCTGGTCCAAGAATCTCCGAACCGTTGTCAGCAGGCTGTCGCGGAATCGCGAGGCATCGCTCCCGTCTTCGATCCAAGCACGAAGTTCAATGCGCTGGGACCGTTTGCCGACACACACCAATGTGGCCTGAGGGGCCGGTGTTAGCAGCACATCGGGTTGGTCGATGATCAATTCCTGAAGCGTGCGGCAGATGTCGGCGGGGCGTTCGTCTCGCGTGACGGCGACTTCGATCGGAATCACACTCAACCGACCTGCGCCCATCCAATTGACGACTTCTTCGCTGACAAAGTTTTTGTTGGGCACGATCACTTCACGACCGTCGTCGTCCGACAGCACCGTGGTGCGAAATTTCTGCGCCGCGACGCGTCCGGTCACTTTGCCGACGGAGATGAAGTCGCCCAGTCGCGCGGGTTTTTCGAATAACACGATCAAGCCGCCGAAAAGGTTGCGGACCATATCCTGCAATCCGAATCCAAGTCCAACCATCAACCCGACGGCAAGCCACTGGATCGTTTGCCAACGAACACCGATCAATGTACACGCGATCAAGCATCCGATTCCGAACAATAGGCACCGGCCCATCACCAACGTAAAGTGTTCCATGCCTTCGTCGAACGAGACTCGTTGCAGTACCAAGGCGTCGAACAACGCCGGCAACAGTTTGGCAACTTGAAACGCAATGAACAGAGTTCCCACGGCCAACAACAAGTGAAAGGCTGTCACCGGTCGTGGCGTAACAATCGTATTGGTGATGGTGTCGCCCGTTGCATCCAGCGACGTTTCGGTGATCGTGTCTTGGATCGTCCAAACAACCGGGTTTCCCATTCGAGCGTTCGGGAAAACGTCCAACCACATCCATCCGATGCACGCGATCGCGCCCAGAACCAGCGCGCACTGACAAAGGAACGCTAGGTGATGTTTGAGTTCCAAGAAGTGTTCGCCCAGGATGCCCACTTCGGATTCGTTCGGCGCGTCGATCGGGCCGTAAGCATCGTGCTTAGGCGGCGGAGGCGTTGATCCGGTCAGCATTTGCCACAGATGAGCCGACACGATCTTGACACCCGCCCAAACGGTTGCGGCGATCGATAGGGCCGACATCGTGATGATGGCTCGCTTGATCAACTCATTCGCGGTGAAGCCATAGCCTAGCGACGAAAGGGCGATCATCGCCAACGGAAACCCAATGCCGGCGATGTACAGCACGTATCGAACTCGATGAATCACTTTGCCGCCAAACTTGGCGATCAACGGTTCCAGGTATCCGCCGTTGGGTCGCAGTGCCCGGTGGGCGGTCCAAGCAACCAACGATAACGCGGCAATGAACCCGAATCGGGCGACCGAGTCTCGCCACATGCCTCGATCGATCAGCCCCATCAGCGTCACAACGTAGGCCGCTAAAACCAATCCGAAACCGATCAGGGTCAAATACGTGAAGGCGCGTTCGCGTCCGGGTAGTGTGATATCGACGTGCTTGTCGATGTATCCCGATGTGCGAAGCAATTGCCGCGGAACCTCGACGCCCAACGCCACCAAACTGGCAGCAAAGAAACCACTTGCAGCGTGCAGCGTTGATTCCGATACGACACCGGTGCTCAACCAGTTTCCGATCGCATACAGCATGTACGGGTACAGCGATGCCAGCAGCGTCGTCAAAAGACCGGCAACAACTTTGCGGGAATTGTCACTCGCATCCTTCATCTTCTTGCGGTTGCCGATGCTGACCAACCATGATCGCGCGAACAGTCGAACCAGGATGACGACCAAAATCGTCGCGATCAGTCCGATGCCGCTGACGGGGTTGGCTTCCCACTTTTGGCCGAAGGAATAGCCGAAGTCTTGACTGCGTCGTGAATCGAACAGGGCCGCGATGCCGCTTTTCAAGTTCCGCAGATCTCGAAACGCAAGCGGGTCGCCGCTGCGAATCCAAGTGACGTGTCGATCGATCAGTTGTCGATATTCATCGGTCAACTTTGCCGATTCGGTGCTGGCCGAATCGAGCTCGCTGAGTTTGTGTTGATAGTCTTGGTAGCCCTGTTGCAAAGACGACAGCCAACTGCGCCGCTGGTCCAGCAAGTTTTGGATCTGTGCCGACAGCGTACTGCGTTCGGGGTTGTTGGCGTGCAGCCCCGCACTGGTCAGGATTTCCTTGGCTTGTCCGGTCGGGTCGCTGCCGTCATGGCGAACCATTTCCAGTTCGAGTTGTTTTTGCCGCGACCGTCCGAGTTCGGAACTGGTGTAAAGCGTTTGTGAATCCTGGACCTGCCAAAGGTCGAGTTGCTCTTTCTTGTGACGAAGCAACAGCCCCACCGTTGGCGTCAGGCCATAGTGTGTGATCTTCGAGTTCACATCGTCGAAGTCTCGCTGAGTGGATCGCAGTTGAGTGTTGGCTTCATCGACCCGCTGCGACAAGTTGTTGTATGCCGTCGCTAGGTCGATCCACTGCTGGGCCAAGTCTGCGTTCTCATCGGCGACGGTGGCCGTCGTCGGTGACGTGGACTGCGCGATGCTGCGAAATCGTGCCTCGCTTTGCCGCGCCGATTCGATTTGCGATGAACCGTAGGGCGAGGGCGGTTCGACCGGCCAAGGTCGGGACTCGTTCATGTGCGAGTAGCGATCACGGCGCTGGGAGTCATAACGCGGCGAGTCGTAGTCTCGTGTACTTGCCAATCGTGTCAGCGGGTTTTGGGCTAAGTCGCGATCATCGTCGCGTTGACGGTTGGTCGATTGCGATGCGTCGATGGGCGATTCGGATACCGTCGATGTCGAAGCCGTATTGCCGGAATCTGACCAGACGCGGGTGGGGTGCGTCACGACCGACGAGCGGATCGGTTGGCTGATGACCGACGAAGCCGTGGGATACGACTGGGCGGCGGGATAGGTTGAACTGGGATAGCTGGTGATCACCGGCTGTGAGCCTGGATACGAAACGACTGGATACGACGAGCTGGGGTACGAAGATGTTGGGTACGAAGATGTTGGGTACGAAGATGTTGGGTACGAGGAACTGGGATAGCTCGTGATCACAGGCTGCGAGGTCGGATATTGGACGCTCGGATACTGAATCGTCGAGTATTGAGCGGCGCAGCGGTTGCTCGTCGACGAACATGCTAGCGCCAGCAGCACGAGCATGCTCTTGGCGAACCAGAATCGGCCGATTGCCGGTTCACGCCTTGGACGCAAACGCGGGTCAAATTCGCAGATCGCCTGATCGGGGCATCGATTGGTTGGTTGGGTCATCGTTGACCGCTGCCTGGGTGTAAGAGCATCGGAAACGTGGCGCCACGGGACAACTTCCTGCCGCAGCGCACATCGGCGACGTCACCCATACGAAGTTTCCCGAAACGGCTCTACACCGATTGTGTTTCACGGCGAAAAAAGTCTGGGCGGGACGGCGGATCGGACGGGCAGATGGCCGGTCACAACGGGAAGAACGAACGGTCTGTTTCAACGTGATGCCAGCTATCCAGGCCAACAACAGTTACTAAACTGATCTTTCCATTCGAAATTCAAACTCCGATCGAGGTTATTTTTACCGCTTCATGGTCTACCTTTCTCTGTTGCTTGGTTTGGTGATTCTTGTCGTCGGAGCCGAGTTGCTGGTTCGAGGAGCGGTCAGCCTGGCAGAGGTTGCGAAAATCTCACCCTTGGTCATCGGTCTGACGGTGGTGGCGTTCGGGACCAGTGCGCCGGAGTTAGCCGTGTCCGCGGTATCGAGTCTCAAAGGCGACTCGGCGATCGCACTGGGGAATGTGGTCGGCAGCAATATCTTTAACGTGCTGTTGATTTTGGGTCTCTCGGCCGCGATCGTTCCCCTGTCGGTCTCGTCCCAGCTTGTCCGGTTGGACGTGCCAATCATGATCGCGGTTTCGGTCTTGGCTTGGCTGGCCGCTCTCAATGGCGTGATCGAGCGATGGGAAGGCGCGTGCATGTTGCTGGCGTTCGTGCTTTACACCGGATGGCTGATTCGTGCTGGTCGACGGGAATCTCAAAAGAACATCGATCCGCTAGACGCGTCCACCAAGCCGTCGTTGCGGACGTTGGTGCTCAATGTCGTTCTGTTGTTCGCTGGTCTGGCGTTGCTCGTTTGGGGAGCCAAGTTGTTGGTGGATTCGGCGACGACGATTGCTCGGTCATGGGGCGTCAGCGACATCGTGATCGGACTGACGATCGTTGCAGCAGGAACTTCGCTTCCAGAGTTGGCAACGTCGATCGTCGCTGCGATCAAGGGACAGCGCGACATTGCGGTCGGAAACGTGGTCGGCAGCAACGTCTTCAACTTGCTGATGGTGTTGGCGACAGCCTCGATCGTGTCGAAATCCGGAGTCCCTGTTTCGCCGGACGTTCTTTGGTTCGATGGCAGCGTGATGGTGTTGACCGCATTGCTGTGCTGGCCAATCTTCATCAGTCAGGCAACCGTCAGTCGCGCCGAAGGTGTCGTGATGTTCTTGCTCTACGTCAGCTACACGACAATCTTGATTGCTGCGTCACAGTTGTTGCCGTGGGCGACAACGGCCAAGTGGGGCTTCGTTTTTGTTGTATTTCCACTGGTTTGCATCGTCGTTTCGTACCTTGCTTGGCGAAGTCGTGATGCAGCAAAGGATAGGGGCGAGAATATCGCAAGCCCATGAGCTACGAAGGTTGGTTCACGCTCAGCGTCGTTGGGTTGCTGCTTGTTGCGTTGATGAAGAACCTCGCTCCGACGGATATCTTGTTCGTTGCAGCGACAGCATTATTTGCGGCAGCGGGTATCATTTCGCCCGAAGAAGCGTTCTCTGGATTTAGCAACTCGGGAGTTCTGACGGTCGCCTTTTTGTTCGTCGTCGTTGCAGGGCTGCGCGAAACCGGAGTGCTCGATCAAGTCGGACACCATGTTCTTGGAAAAGCAAAGACACAACGCAATGCGCTGCTCCGATTGTCGATGGTGGTCATGCCGATGTCGGCGCTACTGAACAATACACCGATCGTGGCAATGTTTGTGCCCATCGTCATGGATTGGTGCCGCCGCAACGGGGTCTCGCCGTCCAAGTTGCTGATCCCCTTGTCGTATCTGACGATCCTCGGTGGGACCTGCACGGTGATCGGCACTTCCACCAACTTGGTCGTCAATGGATTGATGGTCGAAAACGGAATGCCCGGCATGAGCCTGTTGGAACTCGGCAAGGTGGGCGTTCCCTACGCGATCGTGGGTGCGTTCTATCTATACTTCCTTGGCGGAAAATTGTTGCCCGAACGGGCCGAGTTGATGGAGCGATTCGGCGAATCGCGACGAGACTATTTGATCGAAATGAGCGTCGAGGCGAACTGTCGATTGAGTGGCAAATCGGTCGAAGCGGGTGGTCTGCGGCAATTGCCAGCACTGTTCCTGATCGAAATCGAGCGAGGAACTGAAACGATCACACCGGTACGTCCAGAGGACCGAATCGAAGCCGGTGATCACCTTATCTTTGCAGGGGTCGTAAGCGGTATTATCGAGCTTGAGAAGATCAGCGGTTTGGTTCCCGTCGTGGACTCGAATGCCGAATTGTCGGCAAGCGAGAAACGCGATCGACGGATGTGCGAAGTCGTGGTGTCGCAAAACTCGTCGCTGAATGGCACGTCGATCCGAGACGCCGGGTTCCGGTCTCGATTTGGCGCCGTCGTGCTTGCGGTTCATCGGTTCGGAAAACGTATCGAAGGAAAGTTGGGTGATATCATTCTGCAGCCCGGTGACACGTTGTTGTTGCAAACTCGGCCAGACTTTGTGCAATTGCACCGCCACGATCCGGCGTTTTATATGGTCAGCATGGTCGACCAGTGGCGTCCGCTGCGCCGCGAGCGGGCGCGGATCGCGGTTGCCGTCTTTGCGGTGCTGATGGTTTTGATGACGACCGGTATCGTCCCGATTGCGATTGCCACCGCTTTGGCGGCTGTGTCGATGGTCGCGTTGCGATGTCTGTCATCCGACGGTGCGCGGCAAAGTATCGAGTGGCAATTGCTGATTGCGATTGCTGCCTCGTTCGGCGTCGGCGCGGCAATGCAGAATTCCGGAGCCGCAACGACCATTGCCAACGGCATCGTCGGCGCCACCGGGTCGCTTGGACCGCTGGCCGCACTCGCGATTCTCTACTGTTTCGCATCGCTCTTGACGGAAGTGATTACCAACAACGCTGCGGCGGTGCTGCTGTTTCCGTTTTGCATTGAGCTGGCGCGGTTGTACGGCGTGGACGCACGTCCGTTTTTGATCGGACTGACGCTCGCGGCATCTGCCAGCTTCATGACTCCGATCGGCTATCAAACGAACATGATGGTTTACGGGCCAGGCGGCTATCGCTTCACCGACTACTTGCGAATAGGAGCTCCGCTTAATGTGATCCTTGGGTGCGTCGCGGTGGTTTTGATTCCAATGTTTTGGCCATTCTGATCAAAGGGACACTTTGCCCGGCAACACAATGACGCGAGTGGCGATACATCACATAAACGACATCCCTATTACGGTTCAGCTCTCCTATGTTTTTGGGCAACTTGAACAGCGAATCGTTGCTGCTGCAGGTGATTCTGCAACTGATCATCATCATTGCAGCGGCACGTGTGGGCGGTTGGATCTTTCGATGGTGGGGGCAGCCGCAAGTCGTCGGTGAGATCGCCGCCGGTCTGCTGCTTGGTCCGTCGTGTTTCGGGCGTCTGAGTCCCCAGCTATCGGCGCAGACCTTTCCAAGCGAAACCTCCGAAATATTCATGGTTCTGGGCCAACTGGGACTGATTTTTTTGATGTTCATTGTGGGTCTGGAATTCGACTTCGGTCACCTGCGAACGATCGGCCGCACCGCGGCAGGCGTTGCGCTCGCTGGGATTGTGTTGCCGTTCGGTTTGGGGGCGTTCTTGGCGTACTGCATTCATTCCGAAGTCGCCGCGGAATACAGTCGGCCCGGATTCATTCTGTTTACCGCGACGGCTCTTTCGATCACGGCGATCCCGATACTGGGACGCATCATGATGGAATTTAGAATCACACAGACGCCACTGGGCGTGCTAACGATTTCGGCTGCCGCGATTGACGACGCAATTGGTTGGATGTTGTTGGCCGCGGTCAGCGCCGCAGTGCACGGTTCGTTTGCTCTGATGCCGCTGCTACAGATGTTGGGTTGCACGGCGATATTTATCGCGACTGTTTTCTTCGTCGTCCGACCAATCGTCGTTCGATGGAGCCAAAGCGTGTTGACGCGGCACGGCGGAGCATTACCACTGGTTCCGTTTTCGGTGGTGTTGTTGCTGGTCCTGGCGTCGGCTGTTTTTACAAACTGGATCGGGATTTTTTCGATCTTCGGTCCGTTCGTGCTGGGCGCATCGTTGTGTGATCAGCACGCGTTGCAAACGGCCATTCGTGTTCGGTTGGAAGAATTCGTGACCGTCTTCTTTCTGCCCGTGTTCTTTACCTATACCGGACTTCGCACGAATATCGGTACGCTTGACTCGATGTTCTTATGGGTGGTGTGCGGGCTGGTCGTGATCGTCGCAACGGTGGGTAAAGTCGTCGGTTGCGGTGTCGCAGCACGTATGGGCGGACTGACGTGGCGAGACAGCGCAAGCGTGGCCATCATGATGAACACTCGAGCGCTGATGGGATTGATTGCGGTGAACATCGGCCGTGATCTTGGCGTCATTCCCGATTCCGTTTTCTGCATGATGGTCGTGATGGCGATCGCGACCACGTTGATCACGGCACCGATGCTGCGTCGGTTGCTTCGAATCGATTCACCGCAGGAAATGGGAAGCCCATCGCAGACCAATGCGACTTCTTAATCATCTTCGGGAAGCGGTTGTCCCTTTGTCTCGGGAAGAAAATAGACAACGACCAAGCCGACGATGAAGACCAGACTGACATAGCTGGTCGCGTCGCGGAATGCTGATAAACGGGCCGCAGCGCGGGCCGCCGCGTCAGCCGTTTGCGGAAGGTTGGCAATCGCCGATTCGCCCAATTTTTGTTGCAAGATGCCAAGCGTGAAGGGGCCTGTGGCGGCCAAGAATCGGCCGACGTTGTAACAAAAGCTTGTGCCGGTACTGCGCAGCCTCGTCGGAAACAGTTCCGGCAAATAGATGGCGAACCCCGCGAACAACGCCAACTGGAAAAAGCCCATCACGCCGCTCATCCACAACTGGTCGACACCTTGGAACATGCGGAAGTACAAATTGGTGGCCAAGAACGCGCCCACGAACGCGATGGCGAAAGCGAACCTTCGTCCGGTTCGCTGCGCCACGTACGCAAACGACAGCATGCCCAAGAACGCGCCCACGTTTTGGATGATGCTGTTGAGTCCTTTATAGTACGTCGTTTGGCTAACGATTTCGGTATCGCTTAACCCTTTCTCTTTCAACGATGTTTGAATGACGTCGCCGACCAATTCGGGCGCAAAGAATCCAATTCCCCAAAGTCCGATGACGCCAGCAATGCACAACAGCATTCCCAACAAAGCCGGCTTTCGCCATCGGCCGGGGCCAAGTAACGACGCATACGAACCAAACTTAGCACCCGTCAAAAGTCCGGCCTCGCGAGCCTTGACCCACTTTTCCGGTTCCTTCAATCGCAATTGAATGAACACACACAGAAACGCCGGAATCGCGCCGATCAAGAACGCATATTTCCACGCTTGATCTGACGTGATCCGTTCGGCAGAGATCAGCGTGCCCATGTACATGCTGATCAAGCCAGCCGCCACGTTGCCAATCGCGGACAACGCTTGTAGCACGCCGAGCGCCCACGTTCTTGCGCCCGTCGGCAGCGTGTCGGCGGTCAGGGCGACTGCTAAACCGAAGACGCCACCGACGCCCAAGCCGGTGATGAATCGGTAAATGGCGAAGTCGATCCACGAAGTTGACAATGCCGACAAGCCTGTGAAGACGGAGTAAAGCAATACCGTGATCGTCAACGTCTTCGCTCGCCCGATCCGATCCCCTAACGAACCGAAGATCAGTCCGCCCGTAGCCCAGCCGGCCACAAAGATTGACGTGGCATAACCGCCAAACGTTTTCACATTCGCGCCCTCGGGCATCAAATTCGTGAGCGCCGTATCGCGGAAGAGGATGAAAATTTGTTGATCGAGGCAATCAAACAGCCATGCAAGCGCTGCCATCACAAACACAAACCAGTGATAAGACGTGAGTTGTCTCCACCAGGGTCGAGTGTCGATGGATTCGATTTGGAGTGGTAGTGGCGACTGCATGGATTTCTCGTGGAAATGAAGGTGAGTTCATGGCATTCGGGATGACTCGAGTCCCTACGCGCAGTGTCGCTGACTGGATTTTCGGGCGGGCAATTGAGTCGCGTGCAGATGTGACACTCCTTCGCCAATGTATCAGAAGCATGGTCGGCAACGGATCGATGTTCGCAGCGCGGACAGCGGTGACCAATATCAGAACAGAAAAACGCGGCAACAATCGACCTGCCAATGAGTCATTGATTTGGCAGATCGGATTGCGCCGCGTTTTGTGTTGTGATGCTTTGGCGAGACTGCTTATGCAGCCAGCTTCAGAGAACCTTTGCTGGACTTTCCTGGCTTGATGGGACTTTTGGGATTCACCTCAAAATCAAACTCACCGGGCTCGAAATCAAGTGGTACACAACAATGGGAGGGCTCGATTCCGTTGATCTTCCAATCGAGTCGGCGGAGCCACGGCAGCGACTTTTCCCACTGCTTGATCGCCGCGTGCAGCCGAATTGCCATCAGGTTTTCCGGTTCATGAATTTCGGCGAGTACGGAAAGGGCACCGCTGGGGAGTCCCTTCATCAGTAGCGCAGTCGCGAAATTGCGTTTGGCTGCGTTGCTGACATCGCAGCGCTCGATCAAAGTTCCCGGCATCAGCACCAGCGATCGAAGCGTGTCCACCGCTGCATCGACCCGCCCCATCCGCATCAGGCAAACGCCCAGCGTGTTGCGGACTTGCGGATCGCGTCCTGCGGCGGACAGCGAATTCGCGGCGCCGGCGTAGTCGTTCTTTTGGATCAATCCCAAGGCGCGTTGCAGTGCGGGGCTGAGGGATTGCTTTGGCGGCGAGGCGTTGGGGTTACTGGCGACGGGACTGGTGTTGGTCGCTTGTTTCTTGGATTGGTTTGACTTGATGCGCGCAGACATAGGTTTGACTTTCGTAGGATAAAAAACGTACTTGGAGTGAGATCGATCGAAACGCAAAGCGTTCCTAGATCTGCAATCGCACGTTCATGTCCACGAGTGTCAAAACAGGTCGGCAAGCCATGCCAACGCTGTTCTGTTTCTCGCAAAGTCGCAAGGTGGGCGTCGAAGGTGAAGCTACGGTCCAGCTTCCCAAACCACCCAGCGAATGCTCGGGATCCGTGGATTCCGAAAGCATCACCCGAGCGGGGCCGATGGGCTGTGTTACCCACGACTGCATTTCGTGAGCGTCGACGGCGACCGCACAGGAGTCGTTGTCGGCTACCCTTGCGTTCGAAAATGCGACGCTAGCGGGGAAGACTTGAACCAAAGCCGCCAGCAAAACCAGATTCGCCAGTAACCGACCACCGGCAAAACACGATCTCTTGGGGTTTGAACCCAACAAGAAAAAGCGGTGAAAGGATTGGCGACGGGCCATGGATTCGCAAAAGAAGCGGTACAACGGTTCAACTAATCGTCGAAACTCGTGACCGACTGTACGAATTATCCTGCACGGCTTGCTTTTGGCAAGCCCATTCGCTTACGAATTGGGGAAATCCGTTCGGCAGCATCGCAGGCTATGCCAAGCGGCTACTTCTTGCCCTTCGTGTACACGCCGTCATCGGCATCGCCGCCGGCCATGATGTAGCCGATCAGGTCTTTGACTTCGTCGCCGTTGAACCGATCGATCAAGCCTTCGGGCATTTGGGAAATCTTCGACTCCTCGACCAACTCGATATCGTCGGCTGCCACTTCAACCGACTTTGCGTTCTCGTCGATCGGATAGATGGTCAGATCGCCGTTGTCTTTGGTGACGACCAGTCCCGTCAGCACTTGACCATCGGCAGTCAACACTCGCGACGATCCGTATTGATCGGAGATGTGCTTGCTGGGGTGGATGATCGCTTCGACAAGATATTTTTCGTCGAACTTGTTTCGAACGCTGGTCAAGTCTGGGCCGATGTCGCCGCCCAGTCCCTGCAATCGGTGACACGCGGCACATTTGCCGCTGAAGAACAACGAACGCCCACGTTGGAAGTCTTTCGATCCGCGGTTAGCGCCGAGCGCAGATTCCACGGTCCACTTGCGACCGGGGCCGACCGGTTCGACGATCGCAAAGTCAGGCTTCGGATTGAAGTCTTCTCCAGTCAAGCCTTCCAGTGCCTTACGTTCGGTGCCGCTGCACGTCGCGAGGGCTTCGTCCCGAATTCGGGTCAAGTATCCGGCATAGCTGGCACCGCCCGATGCCGATGCGGCTTGGTTCAGGAATTCGAAGTACGCGCGACGAGCATCCATCGACCAACCTTGACGAAGATTGCGAAGCATGAACGCATAGCCCAGTTCGCGTGTCGGCGGATGATTAGCGATCAACTGCTTCACTGCACTGCCGTATCGCGAGTTCCGTTGGGCCAACTCAAACCACGGCGGAAGCTCTGGTGCATCGCGATGTTGAATCAACTCAATGGCTTTCGCCGCCAACGATTCGTCACGTAGGTAAGTCAGCACACGAATCAATTCCGTGTTTACGTCGGCGTCATCGCTAGGCAGCATTGGGCTTAGCTGTTTGATCACGGCCGATCGCTGCTGGTCGTTGGGTGGGCCAAGTTCCGAAAACGCGAGTGCATAGGCACGCAGTAAGCCGAGTGTTTGGTTGGTCGACAACGAAGCAGCATCCATCGCCAGCAAGCCGTCGACAAGTTTTGCCTGATGCGAATCGTTGCCCATTCGGGCTAGCGCGACGGATGCCGTGATCCGAGACTGTGTTTCGGGTTCACCGGCGACGCGATCTGCCCAGCGGTCGACGGGCTGGCTTTCAATGGCAATGCGCGCCGCATGACGCAAGAAGCGATCGTCGCTTGCCAAAAACGGCCAAGCTGTTGCGATGGCATTGTCGCTGATGATGCCATGGAAGGCTTCCAGGTTCCGTCGTTGTGATCGAGCGTTCGTCGACGCGGGATCGTTGGCCGTCGGCGCGTCTCGTCGCGAGTTACCGACGTAACGGACTCGAAACAATCCCGATTGAGTGCCGCGACCACCGACGGCAAAGTAGAGGCTTCCATCGCTGCCCACGACGGCGTCCGTTAAAGGCAGCGGCGAACTGTAGAGAAACGGTTCCGCTTCGCCGCGATATCCTGCACCGTCTTCGGTCAAGTGAATCGCGTACATGGTTCCGTAAGTCCAATCGAGCGCGAAGATCGCGTCTTGATACTTGGTCGGAAAATCGGTTCCCCCGCCCGACACCATTCCCGTCGGCGAACCGGGCCCGATTTCGACGACCGGTGGCAGTGTGTCTTCGTAGTAGGTGGGCCATTTCCCTGAACCGCTTCGCCAACCGAAATCCGATCCGCTGGTCGCTTGGCAAATCCGCGTCGGACGATACCAGGGCAATCCGAGGTCCCATTCCATGTCGGCATCGTAGGCGAACAAATCGCCGTGACGATTCAGTGCGATGTCGTATTGGTTGCGGTAACCGATCGAGTGAACGGTTTGTTCATGAGTGTTCGGATCCAACCGAGTGACCCATCCGCCCGGTGCCAGTTTGCCACGTGCGTGTCCGCGAGCGTCCCACATCCGAGGCAGCAGCAAACCTTCGGACCACATGGGGACGCGACTTGATTTGTGATCGGCCAACGGCGCGTGGTTGCCGCCGTCCAGATACAACGCCTCGCCGTCTTCGGTTCGGATGACGGCATGGTTGCCGTGTTCGCCGCCGCCTTCCGTGGAGTTCGAAATCACTTCTATGGTATCTAAGACATCGTCGCCGTTGGAGTCACGAACGCGTTGCAGCTTGCCACCGCTTTGGTGAAACCACAAACTATCGTCGGCCCACACCATCCCCTGAGCGCCCGATAAGTCTTTCAACGGTCCGACCGAAACTTTTTCGACCAACGGTGCGGCGTCTTCGCGGATGGTCAAGCGATACAGTCCCGCTTGTTGTTGATCCGACGCGTAGATACGTCCCTTCGGATCGGTGGCTAGCGACACCCAACTGCCTTGGTCGTCGGTCACGTCGTAAATCCGATCCACCACGAATCCGGGTGCCACAACGATATCCCGTGGATCTAATGGCCGTGATCCATCACCCGCGTCATTGGGCGAACCCGGAACGCCCCAAGGTTGTCCGCCGATGGTGCGAATCGTCGTCGCGGTTTTCCAGCTCGCATCGTCGAACGAGGCAGCATCCCAGTCGTCCGCTTTCTGTTCGCTGATCTTCCACGAACCATCGGAAACCACCGTTTGCAGTTTTCCGTCAGCCATTTCGATCACGATCTTGGCGACCATCGCAGCGATACCGCCTTCGTTCTGGCCGGCCACCGCGATCACGTTTTCACCTTTCTCGATCGCGGCGGTGATGTCTTGCGTCAGCGGTTTTTCCCACGCGTTGCTGGCGCCGATGTTTTTACCGTTGATCGAGACTTGGATCTTGTTGTCGCACGTGGCATAGATCTGAGCGTTCTTAACCTTGCCGGCAACGGTGAAGCGATGGCGAAACCAAACGGATTGACCGTTGGAAGCTTCGTCAGCCCAGATCCACGTCGGCTTGGGAGTTTCTTCGACCCGTGAGTTGCTCGTCGGACGCGGCGACGCTTTGGAAGTGACGACATCGTCCGTTCGAAGCGATGTCGTTTCGACGGCGTTCGCCATCGTTTGGGCGGCGTCTTCGCCATCCAGTTTACGAATCAGCAAGCTGCGGAACTCGGCCTTCATCGCGGGGCCCTGATGCAATTGAAGCCCCAGCAAGCCGGACATCTTGGCGTCAACGTGGTCGTCCGTCACATCGACGGTCGTGACGCCGTTGATTTGATGAACCATACGATTGCCGACAGCAACGATTCGTAGTTCGTTCCAGTGGTCACCGTCGGTTGGTTCGATTGGCGCCAATTGATCGGTGACCTGTGGTTTCCCATCGTCACCAATCACCACACGTTGGCCGCCCGTTGCGATGATGCCTCGTCCGGTTTTCTCGCCGTACATCATGCCCAAGTAGTTTTGTTTGGGATGCAGATCGGCTTGATAGCCGGCCAACGCTAAGTTGTCTTTGTCGACGATGCCGCTGCGGTATTGGACGCCCGAGTTGTTGCCCGTGAATCGAACCAAGCATCGGAACTCGAAGTCGCCAAAGTCGCCGCCCTGCCAAATCAAAAACGTGTTCGTCTTGATTGGGTTTTCGGCGGTTGATTCACCGACGATCGCTCCATCACGCACGGACCAAAATGGGGCCAGGCCTTTCCATCCATCTAGGTTTTTGCCGTTGAAAAGAACGTCAAAGGTCGTCTCGGCTGCCGACATTGAGACGCAACTGATCATCATCGATAGCAAAAGAAAAAGACGATTCATCGTCAAGCAAGCTCCAAGGAAACAGATTTACAACGGTTAGGTGTCTGGCACGCGATCGCATCGATTGTCAAAGCAAAACGAAGGGAGCTTTGCTAAGCAGCGTGGATCAAAACTGCCAGGTCTTCAAAACGGTGCCGTCTTCGGCGATCAAGCAAAGGTCGGTGATGGTCAGCGTTCCCGGGCCGCGTGAGGGATCCATGCGAACGGCCAAGATCGGATGACTGGTTGTGAAGGGAACGGAGTAGGTTTGCGGTTTGCCATCGTGCGTGACATCAAACGAGACGCTGCGATCGGCGATGAACGGCGGTTTGATTCCCTGTTCGTGCCAAAAGACTTGTCCGTTGCCTGTCGAATTCGACGTCATCGTGAACTGTAGCGTCCGCTTGCCCGGTGGCACCGGTTTATCCAATGAATAGACCGCGTGCGGATCGCCGCCGTCGCTGGAAAAGACGAGCGAACCATCATTGACGCTCACGGTGCAATTGCCTTCGGCTTGCCATCCGGCGACTGGCTTGGTGGCTTTGCGTGGCGGGGTTCTCGGTGGCGCGTCGGCACCACCTTTCAATGCCGCCTTCCCTTCTTTGTCAGGATCGTATTTTGACGGATCGAAGTTGGGATTGGGCAGGGGCAACGCTGCTTGGGTGTCAGTTAAGAATGCTTCGATCAACGAATCCATTGCCGCGACTCGCTGCGGTTGAGACGCAGACAGGTCATTCGATTCGCCGATGTCGTTGTTTAGGTCGAAGAGCTTAAAGCGGTGTTTTCCATTTTCACCACCGTGGAAAATGCGAATCAGTTTCCAGTCGTCCTGGTGGACGCTAACCGCCGGCGGTAACCAGTCGGGGATTCCCGGCGAATGCGGAAAGAACGTGAAGATGGCACCGCGTTGCAATGTGTCGCCCCGGAGAGCCGGTGCAATGCTGATCCCATCGAACGATTGATCACCTTGGGGTGCGATCGAGAGCAGTTCAAGGATGGTTGGATAAAAGTCGCTGCTTTGAATCACTTCATCGCTGCGGGTCCCCGCGTCCACGATACCGGGTAATGTCACGATCGCAGGTCCGCGAACGCCGCCTTCGTACATCGTTGCCTTGCCGCCTTTTAGCGGCGCGTTGCTGGTGGCCGATGTGCCGTCCACTTCGTTGTACATGTTTCCGCCGTTGTCCGATGCGAAGACAATCATGGTGTTGTCAGCGATTTGCAATCGATCGAGCGTGTCGAGCAATGATCCAACGGCATCGTCCATGCTTTCCACCATGGCGGCGTACGTCGGTGACCGTTGTGGATCATTGGGGTCGATGTTCTTTCGGTATTTTTCGATCAGGGCTGCCTTCGCATCGAATGGCGCGTGAACGCTGAACATCCAGTAGTTCAAAAAGAACGGTTCGTTGCGGTGGGCTTCCATGAAAGCGACGGCTTCCAATGCCATGCGATCTTCGATGTGTTCGTCGGGCGTTTGCGGATCGAAGTCTTGGTACTTCCACGGCGCAACGTAGCTGCCGGCGGGTCCGGGGCCGGGCCAATGCGGAATGTCGACATCAAACCCGTGTTGCAACGGCGAGTACGGCTCAGGGCCCAAGTGCCACTTGCCGAAGTGGCCGGTCGCATAACCGTTGTCACTTAGCATTTCGGCAAGCGTGTAATATTTAGGATCCAGTCGGGTCACCGAACTGGGGATGGTCGCCATCATGTTGGCGGCTCCCGCCGCGGTCGACTCGGCCTGCAGAACCACTTGCGGCAGGTGGCACGTCGGTGACGTGATCCCCGTCCGTGCGGGGCTGAGTCCGGTCAAGATGCTGGCGCGAGTCGGCGAGCACAGAGGGCTGGATGAATACGCGTGCGTGAACGTCATTCCTCGCGCGGCGAGCCGTTCGATGTTCGGCGTTTTGTAAAACTTGGTCGTTTCGAACAGCGTCGTGTCGCTCCAGCCCAAGTCATCCGCCAAAATAAAGACGATGTTCGGCTTCGCAGTTTGTGCTGATGCAGACGATCGGTCCAGCGAAACGGCCATCGCCAGAATCGCCGAGATCGACAAAAGCAAGCGGACGAAACGATCATTTCTTTGGAAATCTTGAACGGGCGTGGGCAAGGGAACTTCCTATGGGATGGCAAACGCGAGCGTAGGGTTATCAGGCGGCATCATAGTTGATGGGCCGTAACGAGGTTAGGATCTTGCGACAAAACCGATGATCGAGTCTGGATCCCCGATTGATATTTTCGGCGCATCAACGATAGTCGAGGCTCCTAGTTCGACTCGATAGCCTGTCAGGCCCCCACGATGACCGAAAAGACTCCAACGCCGGCTACCGATGACCTGCGAATTCGGGCGATGAAGCCCTTGATGCCGCCACAAGAATTGATGGCAGAAATTCCCGTCGAGCCGGAAGTGGCTGAAACTGTTGCCAAAGGCCGTGGTGGAATTCAGCAAGTTTTGGCGGAAAAAGATGACCGTTTGGTCGTTGTCGTCGGGCCCTGTTCGATCCACGACCCCGAAGCGGCGATGGAATACGCCGGTTTGTTGGCGGCCGAACAACAAAAACACCAAGATCGACTGTTGATCGTGATGCGGGTTTATTTCGAAAAGCCACGCACGACCGTTGGCTGGAAAGGCCTGATCAACGACCCGGGACTCGACGACAGTTTCGAGATCAACCGTGGTCTTCGCACCGCGCGAGGATTGCTTCGCGACATCAATAAACTGGGATTGCCAACCGGAACGGAATTTTTGGATCTGATCAGCCCGCAATACATCGCCGACTTGGTCGGTTGGGGCGCCATCGGTGCCCGCACGACCGAGAGCCAGGGGCATCGCGAGTTGGCGTCCGGTTTGTCATGTCCGGTTGGATTCAAGAACGGCACCAGCGGAAACGTGCAAATCGCCGTCGATGCGATCTGTTCGGCCCGGCGGCCACACCACTTTTTGTCAGTCACCAAAGAGGGCACGTCTGCGATCTTTGCAACGACCGGCAACAGCGATTGTCACGTCATCCTGCGAGGCGGCCTGCACACCAACTACGATGCCGCCAGCATCGATGCCGCATCCGCTTTATTGGAACAAGCCAATCTAACGGCGCGGATCATGATCGATACCTCTCACGCGAACAGTCGCAAAAAATTCGCGCGCCAGCGATACGTGTGCCGCGACATTTGCAGCCAAGTGGCCGACGGCGACCGTCGAATCATGGGTGTGATGGTCGAAAGCAATTTGGTCGAAGGCAATCAAAGCCTCAGCGATCCCGATCTGGTTCGTGGCAAGAGTGTCACCGACGCCTGTATCGGTTGGAAAGATACGGTTGCGATGCTGCAGGACTTGGCCGACTCGGTTGATGCACGGCGAACGAAGTAGTTCACCTCCCGCGCCATTGCGGTTCATCGAATCCAGGTATCAAGACCGCGCATGTCTTGGCGAAAGTCAAACTGCAAATCGGGGTGGACTCGCTCGATCGCCTTTTCGATTTTCTTCAGCTGAGATGCGTACATGTTTGCGCTGACTCGGCAGTTCCCGAATCGGATGCCCCGATCGACGAATTGTCGACAGAAGTAAATGCGAATTTGTAGTTCCGTTTCGCGATCGCCCGAATGTCGAATCCGTTTGTCCATGACCCGCACGATCTTTCGGAGCGTTTTCTTGTGGATCGTCTTAGCGGCGGGGATCTGTTCGTCGATCTCGTCGCAAACCTCGGCGACGTAGGCGGGTTCGTCGACGGACTTCATCAAGACGTAAGTTAGCAGTTCCTTGTTGTCGACCTTCGATTTTGCCAATCGCAAGCAGGCATCCAACAAGGCATCGTGATCCAATTTGACGAGCGTTTTTTTGAGTTGGCTGATCGTCGCTGCTTTCATGGTGTCTGCTTCTCGATCACGATTTCGTTTCGAAAGAGTTGCCCTGCTCGACCGACCACCTTCAAGTAGTGGTCGCTTGGCAGTCCCTCGGTCGCCAAGAATTTTCCGCCATTTTGAGTCGGCGGATCATCGGTGCATTTGAAAATGGCCGTTCCCTCATCAACTTCATCAAACATCGCCACATAGATCATTCGGCACTTGATTCGGTTGGCGGCGACCACTTGCGACCATAGAAATTTGCCTTTCAAACGCGGGATCGAATCCAATGATTGTCCGGTCAGGTTGTGCCAGCTGAACCCTGGGAAAACGACCGGCATCAAGTCGAGTTCGCGTTCGACGCACCATTTTAAGTCCGACTGCCAAACCGCGGTTGCGTGTTTCGTCGCTTCACTTGGTGATCGATACCGGCCGACGGTCCAGGGGCTGATGATGTCGGCCAGTTCGATGATGGCATGAAGTCTTGGATCACTCGTCGCATCGCGAGTTCCTTCACGCCAAAACGAAGGAACGCCCAGCATCACGGTACAGCCTTGTGATTTCAGCCACTTCACCAGACTCATGCACTCTTCGATCGAATAGTCGCGATCGTCACTGAATCCGATTCCCCAAATCGCGACGACGGGGCCGCCGCGATGATGAAAGTACATTGGGTCAGCGGTCAGCCTTGTCTCTTGCAGTCGTTGCCAGTCCTCGCGAACTCGCTTCACCGCGCCACGGTGAAGTCCCGACAAGTCGTACATCACCGCGATCCCTCGGCCATTAGCTGCGGCGGCCTTGCGTGCATGGGCCAGAACGTTGTCTTTGTGTCGTCGCAGTTTCGGATCGGCGAGTCCGTTGGCGAATCGTTGGATCATGACACCGTCGATGCCGTATTGCTTCATCCATTGAAAGTGCCGCATCACGGTCGATCGATCGCCGCTGCTGAAGACTTCGGCCGAGCTCCCGTCGGTGTGCAGGAAATCCGTCGCATAGCGTGCTTCGGGTTCCAGTTCCGAAACGTCTGGCCACAGATCGACGCTGACGTTGCCCGGAGCGAGCGGTCGGTTGCGATTCTTTGCCCAGTGGGTCCACCCCAACTCTGCGCCGTCGCCGTCGCAATTGAACCAGCCTTGGTACCCGCAGATGACCTTTCCGTCTAGCGTCGTTGGGTCGATCACGCCGTCGCTTCGAGGTGTGGTCGGCAAAGGCGTGGCTGGCGGGGGTTGCGATTCGTCCGCAATCACGCCACCCCCGCGAGTCGAAACCAAAAGTAATAGCAAGACGCAAAGGTTTCTCATGGTCGTGTCGTCGTTGCTGGTTCGAATTCACGGAGCGGCGAGGTCAGCCCAAATATACTCCGTTTACGGCATCAGCGAGACCGGCAGTTCGAGCAGGTGTTCGCAAACGGTGAAGTGAAGTTTTAGCCATTGGGAAGACTCTCATCGTGATTGAGAATCAGTGTTTTCGTTCGTATGTGAGCAAGTTTACGATGAATGTTTAGATATACTTTGATGCCTTGAATGAATTGAATCTCTTGAAACGAAAGAACTCACCCATGAAATTCACTTTGGCCGCCGCCACGATCCTGCTTGGGTTGACGTTCGCGATGGATCGCGTCAACGCGGAAGACTCGACTTCCGTATCGGTCGATCAAACCTCCCAGCAAATGGTCGCCGATGGCTTCACGCCGCTGTTCAACGGAACGGATCTTTCAGGTTGGCGCAACCCGTTCGACTATGGCGACGCCAAGGTTGTCGATGGCGAGATCCATTTGCTGGCGAATAAAAAGTTCTTCTTGGTGACCGAGAAAACTTACGCCGATTTTCACGTGGTCGTCGACATCCATTTGCCCGACGGTCCAGCCAATTCGGGCGTCATGTTTCGATGTCACGTCGAACCCAATAAGGTATATGGCTACCAAGCCGAGTGCGATGGTTCCGACCGATGTTGGTCGGCAGGCTTGTTCGATGAAGGTCGCCGCAAATGGGTCTGGCCCAGTACCAAAGGCCGATCCGAGAAAGAGTTCTTGAAGTACGAGAAGGAATCGCAAGAGTACTTCAAGCAACCCGAGATCCGCAACGCGCTCAAACGCAACGACTGGAATCGTTACGAGGTAACGTGCCGTGGCGATCATATCGTGATCACGCTCAACGGCGTGAAGGTCACGGACTTGCACGACACGACGGATGCCGAGGGCTACATCGCGATCCAGCACCATGGCGAGAAGGGACAGACCTATCGGTTTCGAAATCTGTTCATCAAAGAGTTTGTTGACTGATCCAAGCGATCGTCGTGAACATTGGTGAACTGTCTAGCTACTGAAACACACTCCAGATTTTGAACTGCTTCCATGAAAATGACCCTTTTTGTACTCGCCTTAAGTTTGGTTGCTGCGTCGGCTCGTAGCGAAGAAGTCGTCTTTCAAGAACTCGGTGGCGTCGTCGCCGTCGAGGCCGAACACTATGCCAGCCAGACGGAAACGCAAGTGCGAGCGTTTCATCTGACCAGCGCGGCGGATAGTCCTGGCGTCGAACCGGACGGAGATCCCTCGCACGCCGATGGTGCAAGTGGCGGTGCGTACTTGGAAGTCTTGCCCGACACCCGCCGGACCCACGCGGACAAGTTGATCGTTGGAACCAACTTCTCGCCCGATCCAGGCAAGATGGCCGTTCTGAATTACAAAGTAAATTTCGATACGCCCGGCAAGTACTACGTATGGGTGCGTTGCTATTCAAGCGGAAGCGAAGACAACGGTTTGCACGTCGGCCTGGACGGCGAGTGGCCGGCAAGCGGTCAACGGATGCAGTGGTGCGAAGGCAAGAACACGTGGCGGTGGGGCAGCAAACAACGCACCGAGAAGGAACATTGCGGTGAACCGCACAAGATCTTTTTGGAAATCACGACGCCGGGCCAACACACGATCTCGTTTTCGATGCGTGAAGACGGTTTCGAGTTCGACAAATGGCTGATGACGACGGATCGCGACTTCGTTCGCCCCGCCGACGCGGGTCCGACATCCAAACTTCATTCGGGAACATTGCCAGCCGCCGGAACACTGATTGCCGAGCCTCCGTCGGTTTCCCAGTCGAAAGCGAAAGCAACGCAAAGCGGATCTGATTCGCTCCGGATAAACGCGGCCGACTTCAATCTTGCCGGTACGGGCTACTACTTGGACAAGGGCAAGTGGATGGCGATCAATCCCGACAAAGCCAAGAAAGCCACCACGTCGATGACGATCCCCTATCCGACGGGTCGTTACGACATTTCATTGCAAGCCATCGGCGAGAGTGATGGAATGTCGACCTACAGCGTGAAGTTAGACGACGAAGTACTGGGTGACTTCACTTGCCCGCTAAGCACGGTGACCTACGAAGAAGGATCTCAATACCGAAAGACTTGGACGAACGTGCAGGTCACCGACGGCACCATCCTCTCGATTTCGTCGGCCATCGCGTCGGAAGATGGCAAAGAGTTTAGCCGCGCCCGTTGGGCTGCGGTCGAGTTCAAGCCGGCCGATGATGCGACTCGCAAGCAAGCCGCATCCTTGATCGCGGTTCAGAGCAGGCAAACCAAGCCGGTTGAAAAGACGCAGCAGGTCAACGCCAGTCCCACCCGACCGGTCAGTGATTTGCCCTTGATTCAACCACGCGAAAGTAACGGTGACGGTTCGGTCGCAATCATTGGCGAAACGAAGCGTTGGCACAAGGTTTCGCTGACGCTGGCTGGGCCATACGCGCACGAAAAGGACAACGAACCAAACCCTTTCACCGACTATGCGATGTCGGTGACGTTCAAGCACTCCGATGGAACGACGTATACGGTTCCCGGATACTTTGCTGCCGATGGAAATGCGGGGAACACGTCGGCCGAGTCGGGGATCGCTTGGCGAGCTCACTTTGCTGCCGATCGAATTGGTGATTGGAATTACAGCATCGCCTTCAAAGCAGGGAAATTAGCTGCGCTGGATGGTGGTGGCCAAGCACTTGCGCCCTATGACGGAAAATCGGGGACCCTGACGATCGGTGAATCGGACAAGACCGGCCGCGACCTGCGTGGGCAGGGACGCTTGAGTTACGTTGGGAAACACTATTTGCAGTTTGCCGGCAGCGGTCAGTATTTTTTGAAGGCGGGCGCCGACGCGCCCGAAACGTTGCTCGGCTACGTTGACTTTGATGGCACGACGGCAAGCAAAATCAAAAAGAAGGTGCCGCTGAAAACTTGGGCACCGCACGTTAAGGATTGGCAAGCGGGCAATCCGACTTGGAAAGACGGGAAAGGAAAAGGTTTGATCGGTGCGGTCAACTATCTTTCGGGCAAAGGCTGTAACGCGTTTTCGTTTTTGACGTACAACGCAGGTGGCGATGGCGACAACGTGTGGCCGTTCATTCATCGCGATGACAAGCTGCATTACGATTGCAGCAAGTTGGACCAGTGGGGTGTCGTTTTCGATCACGGAACGGCCAAAGGGATGTACTTGCACTTCAAGTTGCAAGAAACCGAAAACGACGACAAGATCCCCGAGTCGCTCGATGGCGGCAACTTAGGCGTCCAGCGAAAACTGTATTGCCGTGAACTGATCGCACGTTACGCGCACAACTTGGCCTTGAATTGGAACATCAGCGAAGAGAACACTCAGACGACACAGCAAATCCGCGCGATGGTTGACTACATCGCTTCGCTGGATGCGTATCAGCACAATCGAGTGACGCACACGTTTCCGGGTGAACAGGACAAGCAGTACCAACCGCTGCTCGGTAAAGGCTCTGCGATGACTGGCGCGTCCTTACAAAACAGCGCCATCGCGGATACTCATTGGCAGGTTGTCAAATGGGTCGATGCATCGGCCGCCGCTGGCAAGCCGTGGATCGTCGCGTTTGATGAATCAGGCAGCGCCGCGCACGGGCAATGCCCCGATCTCGGATACCGTGGTTTTGATGGCCACGACAAAACGGGAAAGATGGCCTATACCCAGCACGAGATCCGCAAGCAAACGCTGTGGGGAACGTTGATGGGAGGTGGCGCTGGTGTCGAGTACTACTTTGGCTATCAGTTCGAAGAGAATGATTTGGTTTGCGAAGACTGGCGAAGCCGCGATCAGAGTTGGGACTACTGCCGAATTGCGATCAACTTCTTTCACGACAACCAGATTCCGTTCTGGGAAATGTCCAATCGCGATGCCTTGGTCGGAAATGCAAAGCATGAAAACACCAAGTACTGTCTGGCAAAGCCGAACGATACCTATGTGGTGTATCTGTCATCGGGAGGGTCGGCCGATTTGGATCTTTCCGATGCGACCGGGCAGTTCCGCGTCCAATGGTTCAATCCTCGCGTCGGCGGTGCGATGCAGTCGGGCTCAGTGACAAGTGTCGACGGTGGATCGTCGGTAAATGTCGGCCAACCGCCGAGCGACGCAACCGAGGACTGGATCGTCTTACTTCGTCGTTAGGTCGTTGTTGTAGGACACGCTCTGCAATTCGCACCTCGCGTCGGAATGAATCGCTCGTAACGATTGTCTCGTCGTCGATCCGTTTTTTCGTCACGATCGCTTAGTTTTTCGCAACCCCGGCCCTTTGCGTAGTCCATTCATTTTCGTTGGACTCACTCAAAGGGCACTCACCGGGGATCGCGATATGACTACCGAACGACCAAACACAGAACGCAAAGCACTGGCCGTCAACTTGGACGCCCGCCGCTACGGATCATTCGCCGAAATCGGCGCCGGCCAAGAAGTCGTTCGTTGGTTCTTTCGAGTCGGTGCCGCCGCCGGAACGATCGCAAAGAGCATGTCGGCTTATGACATGTCCGTCAGCGACGCGATCTATGGGCATTGCGAACGGTATGTTTGCCGCCAACGTTTGCAAGACATGCTGGACCGCGAACATGCGTTGAACCTCGAGCGGCTGAAAGAAAGTCGCGGCGACACAACGGCATTCTTCGCGTTCGCCGATACCGTTTCGGCTCGCAACTTCCACGGCACCAACGAGTGTCATGGTTGGATGGGCATTCGCTTCCAAGCTCACCCACGCGACCAAGATAGCCAAATCATCATCCACGTCCGGATGTTGGACACCGAAAACGCGTTGCAACAAGAAGCTCTCGGCATCGTCGGCGTGAACTTATTGTACGGTGCGTTCTTCCTGAACCACGAACCGGACCAATTGATCGAATCGCTGCTTGATAATCTGAGCACGCGACGCATCGAGATCGACATGATCGAGTTCTCGGGGATCGCGTTCCGTCACGTGGACAATCGGGTGATGAGCTTGCGATTGGTTCAACTAGGACTTAGCAGCGCAGCGATGTTCTCGGCCGATGGCGAAGTGTTGCAGCCGTCGGAAGTGTTGTACAAGAAGCCCATTTTGGTCGAACGCGGTAGTTTCCGCCCGGTCACGAACGTCAATGTCGACATGCTGGATGCTGCCAAGGCAAAGTTCGTTGAAGAAGAAGGCGTCGACGCCGATCAAGTGGTTTCGCTGGCCGAGATCACGATGCGAAACTTGAAAGCGAACGGGGATATCGATCTTCGGGACTTCCTCGCTCGAGTCGATATGTTGGCGGCTTGCGGGATGACCGTTCTGATTTCCGATTACTTCGAATACTATCGATTGGCCGCCTACTTGGCTCGCTACTCGAAAAAGAAGATCGGCATCACGATGGGCGCGGCCAGCCTTGTCGAGCTGTTCGACGAAAAGTATTACACCAGCCTCGATGGCGGAATCCTCGAATCGTTCGGTCGGTTGTTTAAGAACGATTTGAAGTTGTACATCTATCCGTTGCTCAACCGCGAAAGCGGCGATCTGACGACGGTGGATAACTTGAAGGTGGCCGAAGAGATTCGCACGCTCTATCGATACTTGGTCGACAAGGGTTGTATCGAACAGCTCGACACGCACGATCCGTCGCACCTATCGACGTTCTCTCGTGAAGTCCTGCGGCAAATCGAAAAAGGCGATCCGAATTGGGTTGACCACGTTCCAACCGAAGTCGCGGAACTGATTCAGAATCGCGGCTTCTTCGGCTATCGTAAACCGGCGGTCGCGAAGATCGCGGCGAAGCCAGTTGCCAAGTTAGTCGCGAAATCAACTCCGCCGCTCGAAATGGCTCAGGAATTGTTGGAGTCGATCGAGTCTTCATCGATCGGTTAGTCGCTGGTCGATCGGCACTGGTGCTAGTTCGGTGTCGTGAAACGCCACCAATACGCGCCGTCGTTCAGCGGGCCTACCGGCCGACCATCGACGCGGATCCAACCCGGATCCCAGAGGACGTAGTACTGTTTTCCTGGTTCCAGCATCGGCAACTCGCCAAGATCGACTTGCCGTTTGCCCTGCGACGGGTGAGTGGCGTCGGGATCCAGAGTCCAAATCGGCGTCGCTTCGTCGGGCTCGCAGTAGACGCGAATCGATCGATTCTCGGTGCCGCGAAAATCGATCGCGCCGGCAAATTCGATGCGAAGGCGTACCGATGTCGATTCGGTTACCGATCCGTTTGCCGGTGTCATCGCAACGAGGCTCGGGCAAGCCATCTTCAATCGGTGCCATCCCCAACCGTGTTGGACGCTCGATACGGGTTCGGTCGCGTTTGGAATACCGGATTCGTCGGCGAACGCTATCCATCGATCCGAAAGTTGTTTCAATCGATGGGGATGTTGAGCAGCCAAGTCGATTGACTCGCCGCGATCGGACCGCAGGTCGAACAATTGCCAGGGTCCGTTGTAAAGGCTGACGGCCTTCCATTCGTCGTCGATCCACGACCGCGAGAAGTCGTAGTACTCGAAGACCGGTTTTGATTCGCGATGGCCGTTCGGTTTCATCAAAGGAACAAGTGACGATCCCGCCAGCGGGCGAGTCGCATGACCGGCGAACTCAGCCGGGTAAGTCGCACCCGCCAATTCGATCAGCGTCGGGTACAAGTCAACGATGCTGGCTGCTGCATCCACACGGTCGCCTGAGTCTAGAGAGATGCCAGCGGGCCATTGGATCACCATCGGTACGGCGATCCCACCTTCATGGCAGGCGTGCTTGTAGTATCGAAATGGAGTTGCCTTCACCGCTGCCCATCCGTTGCTTGATGACGGGTTGCCATGGGGTTTCCACGCGATCTGTTTCTCGTCGCCGTCGATCGAACCGTTGCTGTAGTCGCCGCCGTTATCCGACAAAAAAATGACGATCGTGTCGTCTTCGATTCCCGCATCACGCACAAAAGTCGTTAGCTTCCCCACCGCGATGTCGACTTCGTCAACGGCGGCCGCGTAGGCGGCCATTCGCCCGGCTTCGATGCGACGTCGGTGATCGCTCAGTTGATCCCAGACACGAACTTCATTTCCAAGCGGCGTCATGGTCCACGCCGGATCAATCAATCCCATTTCGATCTGCTTCGCACGACGTTGCTGGCGAATCGCATCGTACCCAACGCCGTATCGGTTCTCGTATTTTTTTACCGTTGCTTCAGGAGCCTGGCATGGATGGTGGGGCGCATTCAACGCCACATACATCAAGAACGGCTTCTTCATCGCCACCGACTCTTTCATAAACTCGATGCTTTTGTCGGCAAAAGCAGTGGTCGAATAGAAATCGTTGGCAAAGTCGTTGAACGGTTGATCGTCCAAGAACCAATCGTTGCCGCCAATGAAACAGTCGGTCATGCCGCCGAGAAATCCGAATGATCGATCAAACAAGTCTTTCGATCTGGGGTCGGGTTCGCCGGCATGCCACTTTCCCGTCATCATCGTTCGATAGCCGGCTTGCTTCATCACCATCGGAAGCGGTGCGGCATGTGAGTACGCGTGTCCGCCGGCATAGTCCATCGGCATTCCCGCCATCAACGCAATCCGCGACGTGACGCACATCGGAGTCCCGCGAAAACGAGTGAACTGCAATCCTGCGTTAGCCATCGCATTGATGTTGGGTGTCGCAATCTCGCCACCGTAGCAACCGATATCGGAGTATCCCAAGTCATCCGCCAGAATCACCAAAATATTCGGCTGACCAGCGACCGCCAAACGGGCCGAGACCAGTGCGAAAAGAGCGATAGCGAAAATGGTTTGAGATCGTTTCATTTCGGTAGCCTTAGAAATCGTCAGATCAGTGGTGCCGACAAAGAATGTGATTCTATTTCCGAATCACCGATTCGGTAAAAATGGACTCGACGATGGATCGCCTAAGATACCGCCACACAAGGTGACCACTCAATTCGGGGAAGTCGACGTGATCGGGTTGCGTGAGTGTACTCCATTGCTTGGAATCCACATCTTTGCCAATGATTTCGCCTTGTCCTCGGTTCTGGTCGATGGAGACCTTCACGACATTGTCGATTCGAATTGCGGGGTGGCCATTCGCGGTAAACAATCGGTTGGCAATCAGTTGGACGCCTGAACCGGTCGCTTCCGATGTCGATCCAATGATTCGCAACGCCGCATTCTTTCGAGTGATAACGAAGTTGCCTTCGATTCTTAAACTGTTGGGGACAGCCCTCTGATGTTCGCGCGAATAGATTCCGCAACCACCGGCATCGGCAATGAAGTTGTTGCGAATGATCGAATCCGCAGCGGCCTGGATGCCGTGATCACCGGTGTTCCAGATCAAATTGTGCTCAATCAGGTTTTGCGTTCGGCCGGCAGTTCCATAGACCGTGATCCCCGGGTATTTGGTGTCGTGAATGACATTGCTGACGATCCGGTTTCCGTAGCTTCCCTGTTTGATCTCGACACCGTCGCCTTGGCTGATGTTGTCTCCGTCGAGGTGGTGGATGTAATTGTCTTCGATCAACGAGTCAGAGATGATCGCGGTCCCGTTGTTGCCTCCTAAATAAAACGCTTCGCCATGACCACCGGTATGGTGAATATGGTTGCCGCGAAACGTCATTCGTTTGTAGTCGCCGGCTTCGTGGTTGCATGTCACCGCGACTCCACCGATATCGTGAATATGCAAACCTTCCAGGACCACGTCACTGGGTTGTCGGCCCTGGTAAGGTCCGATGCGAATCCCAGATGATCCGCCGGTAATCTCAAATCCGACTAGTTGCAAATGTTGGGTGCCTTCCAAATTGAGCGTGTTTTGCTTGGCATCGGGACGTTTGAAGACGACGGTTTCGTGTGTGGCGCACCGGATCGTGATTGGTTTTCCCAAGACGCCACAATGTCGGATCACCAAGCGTCGTGCATCGCTGTAGACACCCTGTCGCAATACGACTTCGTCGCCTGGCGCAAGACGATCGCCCGAAAGTATGCTGAACCAGTCTCCGTCGGGACCAAGTTCGATCGTTGCGGAAAATGCCGCCGACGGCAGGTTCAATGCGATCAGTACGGCGAGGCTGATTTTGTTTAACAGCACGATCGTTTCCGGTAGTGAGTTGTCGATTATTAGGGCGAGCAGCCTTTTCAGCGCAGGCCATCGGGCCAGTACGACGGACTAGAACCCCGCGTGGTTGATTGTGTCGGCCCGATGCCGATTCCCTGGATACGGTTGCCTTCGTTGGTCGGCGACCGCCTTTCCCAGGTGCAGCGAATCACCGGTGTCGCGATCGAAAAAATCTGGTGTAATCTTCTCGGGAATATCGTCTCCTGTTTTTTCTCGCCACGTTCGAAGCGTGCTGAGAAGACGCGATTGGATCACAGCATATTTCGGATCGTCGGCCAAGTTGTGAATTTGGTGTGGATCGCCTGCGGTGTCATAGAGTTCGGTTTCGGGTCGCGGTGCTGCCAATACGTCCGCCTGGATCGGAGTCAAGGGTTCCGCCGAAGCGGCGGCGGATCGCAATGCTTGGTGCGTCGGGCTGCGAACCGAGTCGGCTGGTCCTTGCATCGCGAACTGTGGGCGGAAGTTTTTGATCAACAGCCACCGGCCATCTCGCACGCTACGCGCAAGCGACTCGTAATCATGCCAGTTGTGTTCCGAGAACGCATACGGACGAATGGTTGACGTCAGGTCTTCGAACAACGGTAGCATCGATTCGCCCTGAAAACTCTCCGGCTTCTCAGCACCCGCCAATTGTGTGATCGTGGGTGCGATGTCAATCACGCTGACCAGCGAGTCGCAGACGGCACCGGGCCGTTGAATTTTTGGCCCCGTGGCAATCAGGTACGTTTGCATCCCGTCGTCATGCAGTCGTGTCTTGGCTCGCGGAAACGGACGTCCGTTGTCGGCCAACACAAAGATGTACGTGTTATCGAAAACGCCTTCGACTTTCAGACGGTCAATTACCCGACCGACAAAGTGATCGAATCGAGTGACCTCGTTCAGGTACGATGCGAAATCCTCGCGAGTCTCTGGGGTGTCCACAAACGCCGGCGGCAGATGCAGACGGTCGGGTTCATGCATCGGGCCGTACGACGCTTCGTCCCACTGTTGGTCGCTATCCCAGTCGCGATGCGCGTCCAACGAGGCGAACCAAAAACAAAACGGTTGATTCACCGGACGCTGCTCGATCGCGTTGATCCAGTTCGCGTGACCACCCGAGTTGCCCTTGTTGTTGGGTTGAAAAACTTTGTCGAACGGCTCCGTCGGCGCGGCCACGGTCGCGGCGTCATCCCACGTCATGTGGTGTTTGCCGGCCAGGCACGTGAAGTATCCGTTGTCACGCAGGGTTCCGGTGAACGAAGGCAAGTGCCCCGAGATTGCTTGATGAAGTTCGGCGGCTTGTCCATTGTTGTGTGGGTAGCGCCCGGTGATGATGCTGCTGCGGCTCGGGCTGCAACTACTGGCCGTTAGAAACGCATTCGAAAAACGCAGGCCTTCCATCGCAAGAGCATTGATTCTGGGGGTGCGGGCATCCAGGCTGCCAAAACAGCCGAGATCGTTGTAGCTGACGTCATCGGCGATCAAGATCACAAAGTTAGGTCGCTCGGCGAGGGCAGTCGTCACGTTGAGCGTCAGTGTGCCGGCGAGCAGGTAGAGGCAAAAAGCAAATGGATGAGGTGTCATGAGAATCTCTTGAGATAATCGGAAAAATCTCGCACATTCACCGCTCGCAGAACGACAAACAATACAGAACAGGAAGCAGATTGGAACTCTAAACCCAGGCATCCAATGTGCCTTGTCTCTGTTTGACAATCAATGCACTTGTGAGGTCGCTCGTTAAATCAGGTCGCGTTACCGATGGCTTGGGCAACGTATTCCCCCCCAGGACATTCGAAGTGAAACGAGTGTTGTTGATTCTAGCTGGTTTGAATCGGCTGATTTGATTTAAAGGATCAAAGCGATCGCGATCATGATCAGCAGTGCCCCCAACAACCGCATCGCCTGAACGCTGCGCGGCGCATGGTATTCTTCTCGCGAAAAAAACTGTCCCACGAATACGACGGCAAGCACACTCCACAAACCCCGAGAGCTGTAGACCACGTTGGTTGCCGCGGCATGTCCCCAAGTTCCGATCGCGTACGTAAGGAAAACGGATTGTAAACCTGTTAGTGCCGCACCGGGTAGCAACCATCGCCATGTCGGCCGAGGAATATCACGGAAGCGACCTTCCAACATCGGAATCATGCCGAGTGAAAAAGTGGCGGACGAAATCATGACCAATGGCAGAAAAGTTGCTGCGCAAAACCGAGGAGCCCAGACTTGTACCGTCGAATCGAAAGTTGCGTACGCCACGGCGGCCGCAATCGAGGTGATCACCGTATAGCTCAGTTTTCCCATCGCGAAACGAGAGGCCTTCGATCCATCGTCTTTCGCTGACCCAGGAACGAGAGATTGCCCTCGAAAACTAAGGCAGGCGACTGCAACGACCGCCAGTCCCGCCGCAGGCCAGGTTCTCGCCGATGGCGACTGGTCGGTAAAACAAGCCAATAGTACAGCCACGAACAGAATCTTCAGCCCAAGCATCGGCGTCGCAACAGAAACGTCTCCGCGCGTCAGCGCCAAAACGACCAACGTTTGTCCAGCAGCAAAGAACCCTCCCGAAACCACGGGTTGCCACCACAGCGACCAGTCATGGACCGGTTCGCCCCACCACAGCATCGGCAAGAATATGATCGCGGTGACCCAATTGCAAAACAGAGTGGTACGCCACGGTCCAGGCTTCCAGTCGGTCGACCGCTTCAGCATTAGAATGCCGAGTGTGTACAGAAGTGCTGCCGTCATCGCGCACCAAAATGTGCCACTTGGGATCAATAGAAGTCTTTCTTGACAACAGGAAAGCGGACATTCGTTTTCGAAAGCGAGACCTTTGGCCGATCACGCTACGCCGTTTCGCCACAATGACGAAGTTTCATTCAGGAATTCCAATCACACACACGTTGTGGCTCAGGTCGCTGGCGTAGTATGTCTCTACCGGAGCGTCTGGCAATGGCGTCAGCTCACCGTTGATCCATCCGTTGAATCCGTAAGTGTCTGAATCCAGCGTTGTCCGTAAGAAGTCGGCTACGAGGATTCGTTCGTCGGATCATCCTCGTATCGTCTTCTCGCGTTTCGGCGGTACGTGGCGGGTGGCACGTCCATCTCGCGTCGAAAGGAAACGCTCATGTATTCTTGGTTCTGGAATCCACATCGCTGGGAGATTTCCGCCAGCGTCAACTCTGTTTCGACTAACAGTTGCCGAACTCGATCGATTCGACGTCGGACGATCTCTTGGTGAGGCGTGCGGCCGATGATGGATTGAAAGCGATGCTCGAGTACGCGGCGCGAAAGTGGGACGGTCTTGAGCACATCTTTGACGTTGATGCCGTCACAGCAATGATCGCGAATGAAGCGAACAACGCATGCGATTTCGGGATCGTCAATTGCCAGCACGTCCGTGGATTGGCGAGTCGCGACGCCGAGCGGTTCAAGAAGTTTGGCCAGTGGTTCGACTGTCCCTCCGTTCATCAGCACATCTAGCATGGCGGCTGCTTCGCGACCGGTTTGATGGGCGGCCGGAATGATGCTCGATAGCGGAGGTGTACACAGATCGCACAGGAGTTCGTCATTGTCGACGCCCAGCAACGCAATTTCCATCGGAACCTTGATGCCGTATTCACGGCAGACGTCCAAGACTTGTTGAGCCTTGATGTCGTAACAAGCCAAGATCCCGGTGGGCCGCGGCAATGCCAGCAGCCATTTCGCCATTCGAGTTCGCTCGCGTTTGAGGGAGAGAGTCTTGGTGGGTTTGGTGTTTGGTGTGAACACGCTGCAACAAAATCCCGCGTCGTTCACGAAACGTTCGAACGCCTGTTGTCGCTGAATCGACCACATGAATTCCAGTTCACCGCAGAAAGCAAAGTGTACGAATCCGCGTTCACGAAAATGTTCAAAGGCGATTCGTGCGATCGCAGTGTCATTGGTTTCGACCCAGGGAATCTTTTTAACCTTGCGAGCGGCACTGACGTCGACCAACGGGATCTTTAGTTTTCTAACAACGTTTGCGATCGCATCGTTCTCGATTCTCGCGATCAGTCCGTCGCCGTTCCAATCCTTCAGCCAGGCCGGCGGGGGAGCGCCGCGTTCTTGTTCGATCATGTAGATCGACCAGAGCTCGTGTTCGTGAATGTAGGAGGCGATGCCGCTTAAAAGTCCCCGCGCATAGGCATTCGAAGACTCGATCAGCAACGCAACTGATTTTTGTTTTTCCATTGCTTCGGAGTGTATTCGAAGGTGCCTGTCGCAGTGGTGAAAGTTCACATGAAGAGTTTGTAAATTCACATTTTTTTCGTGTTCGTTGAACCTATACTCAGCAAAAGCAAACGAGTCCGAGGTCGGGTGCGTTGCGTGTTGGCAACTTGTTTGTGTGGTCAGCACTCTGACCTCAACTAAAAAGGAATCCGCGATAATGAGCGACCGTAGAGTCAGAATGGCGATGGTGGGGTTGGGTTTTGGATCCGAATTCATACCGATCTATCACGCACACCCGGATGCCGAGGTGATCGCGGTGTGCCGTCGCAACGAAGTTGAAATGAACAAAACGGCGGATCGATTCGGCATCGCCAGTCGCTATACAGACTTTGACGCGTTGCTGGCGGACCCAAATGTGGACGCGGTCCACATCAACAGCCCGATCGGCGATCACGCGTGGATGTCTCTGCGTGCACTCGATGCGGGCAAGCATGTCATGTGTACGGTGCCCATGGCCACGACGATTGATGAATGCCGACAGATCGTCGAAAAGGTCGAAGAGACGGGTCTGAAGTACATGATGGCCGAAACGGTTGTCTACAGCCGTGAGTATTTGTTCATCAAGGAGATGTTCGAACGAGGCGAGCTCGGTGATATCCAACACTTGGCGGCATCGCATCCGCAAGACATGGATGGCTGGCCGGAATACTGGCAAAAGATGGTCCCGATGCACTACGCGACACACGTGGTCAGCCCCTGTCTGGGATTGGTCGACGGGCTTGCCGAATACGTCAGTTGCTTTGGTTCGGGCACCGTTCGCGAAGACATCGCCAAGAAATCGGGATGCAAGTTTGCGGTCGAAACTTGCCATATCAAGATCCAAGACATGGATCTGACAGCTCACATTTGGAGAACCCTGTATGACGTCGCGCGACAGTACCGCGAGAGCTTTGACGTGTACGGGACGAAGAAGAGTTTCGAGTGGACATTGATTGAAAACCAGCCTCACGTTCTGCACACCGCAAAGATGCCGGAACCCGAGATCGCACAACCGATCGAGGTGCCCGACTTTGCGGACCGCTTGCCCGAGCCCATTCGACGGTTCACACAGGCACAAGAAATCCACGATGCCGAGCACCTTTCATTCGTGCAAGGTGGTGGTCACGGAGGTTCGCATCCTCACCTGGTCAACGAGTTTGTGCGTGCGGTGTTGGACGACCGATCACCTCGCCCCGATGCAGTCACATCGGCCAACTGGACGTGCGTTGGTATCTGTGCGCACGAATCGGCAATCAGCGGTGGCCAAATCGTTCACCTGCCCGAGTTCACACTCAAGCGTAGTTCACGGGTCTAGAAACTGATTCCGCTGGCAGCAAGTGTTACCAACGGTTTGTCGGTTATATGGTCCATCCCGAGTTCCTGATTCACCGTCAGCCGAAGGCCGTAGGGTCTCGGGTGATGCGAGCAGACCTGTCCGCTCACGCGTCGCGGTTCACTCAATCGACTCGACGATCCATCTTTTTGCAGCTCTATCCACGGCGAACTCACCATGAAGTCTCTCATCGCTATCGTTTTCGTATTGCATTGCATCGCGATGTCTCATTCGCCATCGATCGGGCAGTGCGAGGACATTCGTGTTCTGTTCTTGGGCGACCGTGGCGCTCACCAGCCGAAGGTGCGTTTCGACGAATTGAAACCGATCTTCGACGCGCGTGGGATCAAAATGACATACACCGACGATGTGTCGGACGTCACCCTTGCCAAGCTGAAACAGTTCGATGTCTTCGCGCTGTATGCCAACGTCGACGAAATCGACAAAGCGGGTGCCGATGCGTTGTTGGCTTACGTTGCCGAAGGTGGCGGCTTTGTTCCGCTGCACTGTGCGACGTACTGTTTTCGCAATCAGCCTGAGTTGGTGGCCTTGATGGGTGCCCAGTTCAAACGTCATGGTACCGGTGTCTTTCGCGCCGAAGATGCCAAGTCGGGTCACACGTTGATGTCGGGCTTCGGCGGATTCAAAAGCTGGGACGAAACCTACGTGCATCATTTGCACAATGAAAAAGATCGAACGGTGCTGGAATACCGAGTCGATGCCGAAGGCCGTGAGCCGTGGACTTGGGTTCGCAATCAAGGCAGCGGCCGTGTCTTCTATACCGCGTGGGGACACGACGGTCGGACTTGGACCAATCCAGGTTTCCAAAACTTGGTCGAGCGAGGCGTTCGTTGGGCCGCTGGGGATGATCCAAAAGAAGCGGGCGATTATCAATCCGATCGCCCGTTCGGGGTCCCAGAAATCACCGCGATGCCCAAAGACTTGAAGCCGTTTGACTACGTCGACGTTGGTGGTCAAATTCCTAACTACACACCGTCAAAGACTTGGGGCGACCAAGGCGAACCGCTCAGCACGATGCAGAAGCCGATCGAACCGGCCGAGTCGCTCAAGCACATCGTGGTTCCGGAAGGTCTGCATGTCGAGTTGTTTGCGTCGGAGCCCGATTTGGGTGGCAAACCGATCTGTATGGCGTGGGATGAACGTGGACGGTTGTGGGTCGCCGAAACGGTCGACTATCCGAACGAATTACAGCCCCGCGAAACAGCACGTGACCGGATTCGAATTTGTGAAGACACCAACGGTGACGGCAAAGCGGACAAGTTCACGGTCTTCGCCGAACAACTGAGCATCCCCACCAGCATCGCTTTCTCGCGCGGCGGTGTCATCGTACAAAATGCGACCGAGACGTTGTATTTGAAGGACACCGATGGCGACGACAAGGCCGACCAACGGAGCGTGTTGGTTTCGAACTGGCAACTCGGTGACACGCACGGCGGCGTCAGCAATTTTCAATACGGCTTAGACAACTGGATTTGGGCGATGCAGGGTTACAACACCTCGCGACCCGTCGCCGACGGAAAGCAGCAACAGAGTTTCCGCATGGGTTTCTTTCGCATGAAGCCCGATGGCAGTGAAGTGGAATTCATTCGATCGACCAACAACAACACGTGGGGCCTCGGTATCAGCGAGGAAGGATTGATCTTCGGATCCACAGCCAACGGTAACCCCAGCATCTATATGCCGATTGCCAATCGCTATTATGAACAAGTTCGCGGCTGGGCGACATCGCTGACACTCTCTTCGATTGCTGACACGAACGATTTTCATCCGATCACGGATAAAGTACGTCAGGTCGACCACCACGGTGGTTACACGGCAGCGGCCGGGCATGCGATCTACACGGCTCGTGAATACCCACAAGAGTATTGGAACCGAGTCAGCTTTGTCTGCGGACCGACCGGTCACCTTGTCGGCTCGTTTGTTTTGGATTCCAGCGGAAGCGACTTTCGTTCCACAAGTCCGTTCAACTTGTTTGCCAGTGATGACGAGTGGACCGCACCGATTATGGCAGAGGTCGGACCCGACGGACAAGTTTGGGTGATTGACTGGTATAACTACATCGTCCAGCACAATCCGACACCCAAGGGATTCACGAAGGGCAAGGGAGCGGCGTACGAAACCGAATTGCGAGACAAAAAGCACGGCCGAATTTATCGTTTGGTCGCCAACAATTCCCAGCATCGCTCGACAACTGACCTGTCCAAGGCGACGCCGCAACAGTTGGTCGACTCGCTCGCCGATCCAACCATGATCGTTCGGAAACATGCCCAGCGGTTGCTGATCGAACGCGGCGCCGCCGACGTGGTGCCATCGTTGTTCGCTTTGATCCGATCCGAATCGGTCGACGCCATCGGTTTGAATGTGGGGGCCATTCACGCACTATGGACGCTGCATGGCTTGGGGCGGCTCGATGGAACGGATGCCGAAGCGAATGAAGTCGTCTTCGCTGCCCTGCGTCATCCTTCGGCTGGTGTGCGCCGTAACGCGTTGCAAGTTCTTCCACCGATCGACACTTCAATCGCTGCGATCAAGACAGCTAACTCCCATCGTGATGCGAACGCTCAAGTTCGTTTGGCGGCTGTGCTGGCGATCGCGGATTTGCCCGCCAGCGTTGGTGGCGCTAAGATTGTGGTCGACGTGATCGGTGATGCTGGTGCGATGGCCGATCGCTGGATTCCCGATGCTGTGACCAGTGCTGCGGCACGCAATAGCGGATACTTGCTGCAGTCATTGGCAAGCGTCGCTGATCCATCGCCTCGTGCGATCGAAGTCGTCGGTCGGGTCGCCGACCACTACGCTCGTGGCGAGAACGTTCTTGATGCCGCCGACTTGTTGGCCAGCGCCGCGGCGGCAGATCCGCGCATGCTTGACACGGTCGTCCGCGGCTTCGCGGTCGGGTTCGGATCGACAGTGAAAGCGTCCAAGCAGGTCATCTTGTCCGATGCCATCGAGACTCGTCTGGAAGATGCGCTTCCGCGAGTCGCATCCGGTACACGAGGTTTGATGGTCAAGTTGGTAACCGGTTGGGGCAGCAAGCGGTTTGCCAAGTACGGTCAAGAAATTTCCGACTCGATGCTCGCAACCGTTCGCGATGAATCGGCTTCGGACCAAGAC
The DNA here is from genome assembly GCF_007860125.1 of Rubripirellula tenax. Classification (NCBI taxonomy): domain Bacteria; kingdom Pseudomonadati; phylum Planctomycetota; class Planctomycetia; order Pirellulales; family Pirellulaceae; genus Rubripirellula; species Rubripirellula tenax. Next base: position 388,847 of record NZ_SJPW01000003.1, on the reverse strand, counting down.
CGGATCGACGCGGCGAAGCAGATTGTTGAGTTTATGCCCGAGGATGCTGGCGTTGTGGTGTCGTTGCTGGACGAAGTGACCGCTCGGACTCCGCCCGCCGTCGCATTCGGATTGATCGAAGTGATGGGGTCGAGTCGTTCGGATGCTGTCGGTGACGGGATTGTTGAGCGTTTCGCCGGGATGACGCCGGCACTGAAAAAGTCGGCAATCCTACAGCTGCTCAAACGTCCTGCCTCGACGCTCGCACTGCTGCGAGGAATCGAGGGCGGCAAAGCGACACTCACCGATCTTGCGCTCGACCAAAAACAGGCTCTCACATCGCATTCGGACGTAGCGATTCGTGACTTTGCGAAAACACTGCTTGAACAAGGCGGTTCGCTGCCCAGTGCTGATCGCATGAAGGTTTTGGAAGAGTTGTCGTTTGTCACGACGACGACGGGTGATCCGGTCAAAGGCAAGCTCGCCTTCACCACGCACTGCTCGAAGTGTCACATGCACTCGGGCGCCGGTGCGACGGTGGGGCCCGACTTGACGGGAATGGCGGTTCACCCGAAAGAAGAATTGTTGACGCACATTCTTGATCCGAACCGGAACGTCGAAGGCAACTTTCGCGCGTACAGTGTGCTGACTTTGGACGGCGTCATCATCAACGGAATGTTGGCTTCGGAGTCGAAAACATCGATTGAGCTCTTTGACACCGAAGGTAAAAAAATCAGCGTGTTGCGAGACGATATCGATGAGTTCCGAATGTCGAAAAACTCGATCATGCCGGAAGGGTTCGAGAAGACGATGAAGCCCGAGGAGCTTACCGACTTGCTGGAGTTTCTTGTCAAGCGAGGCAAGTTCGTGCCGATCGATTTGGGCAAGGTGGCAACACTTCCCAGCGATCGCAGTCTGTTTGTGAACAAGAACAACACATCGGAGCGACTGATCTTTTCAAATTGGTCGCCAAAAACGTTCGCGGGTGTCCCGTTTCAACTGATCGATCCACGTGACGGAACGGTTCCCAATGTGATTGTTTTGCAAGGCGCTAATGGAGAAATTTGTCGAGCCATGCCTAGGTCGGTGTCGGTACCCTTCAACGGTTCCGCGAAAGCGATCCATATGCTCAGCGGTGTCGGGGGGTGGGCGTTTCCGTTCAGCGAGAAGGACGTGGTCGCGATGACCGTTCGATTGCACTACACCGATGGCGAAACGGAAGACCACGACCTCCGCAACGGAAAGGAGTTCGCGGACTACATGCGCCGCGTCGACGTGCCCGGTTCGGAATTTGCGTTTGACTTGCGTGGCCAGCAAATCCGTTACCTCGCAATCCATCCCAAACGCAACGAATCAATCACTCAGATCGATTTCGTGAAAGGCCCCGACGTCATCGCCCCTGTGATCATGGCCGTCACGGCGGAGTGACGGTTCGTTTCGTAGAGGCGACGCGATACACAACCGCAAATGCCGCTCTTGGATCAGCCTTTGGGATGCAATTGCAGTGCATCGTCACAGTGCCGGTGGATTTCGCGGAACTGGTCGGCGGTCGATGGTTCTTGGATGGGGACGTCGTAGGTCGGAATCATCTCTTTCATCCGCGCGGCAGCGTCGGCCGGCGCGATCAAGTCGGGAAGACAGTCCTGAATCACTTTCAGCATCAGCGCGACCGATACCGAAGCACCTGGCGATGCACCCAAAAGCGCTGCGATGCTCTTGTCTTTGTCGGTTACAATTTCGGTGCCGTAGTGAACGATGCCCGCTTCGCCGTCTTCGCGTTTGATCGCTTGGACTCGAATGCCGGCGTCCATCAGTCGCCAATCCTTGGCATCAGCGGCGGGGTAAAACGTTCGCAGTAGCTTGATGCGACTGGCCATGCTTTGCGTGCCCTGCTGGATCAGATATTTCACCAGCGGCAGGTTGTAGGCACCGACTTTCAACAGCGATGCGATATTGTCGGGACGAATCGAGAATGGCAAGTCGGTCAGACTGCCCTCTTCCTTTAAGAAGCGTGTCGTCCACGCCGCGAAAGGGCCGAACAGCAAGGCTTTTTTGCCATCGATCACGCGAGTGTCTAAGTGAGGCACGGCCATCGTTGGCGCTTCTTCCTGGGCTTGTCCGTAAACCTTGGCTTGGTGTTTGGAAACGATCGTCGGATCGTCGCACACCATCCACTGGCCACCGATGGGAAAGCCGCCGAAGCCCTTGCTTTCATCGATGCCCGATTTCTGAAGCAGGTTCAAACTGCCACCTCCGGCGCCGATGAACACAAACTTGGCGGATGAGGTGGTTTGCTTTCCGGTGGCGACGTCCTTGACGGTAACATCCCAGCCTCGTTGGGTTCGTTTCAATCCGATGACGCGATGTCCGGTCGCGACATCGCACCCTTCTTGCTTTGCCATCCAACCGATCAACTTGCGAGACACCGAACCGAAGTTCACGTCGGTACCGCCCGCCATGTACGTTGCACTGATCGGACCTTCACCGCGGTTTTCAACCAACAGCGGTGCCCATTGGCGAATCTGTTCGGGGTCCGTCGAGTACTGCATCTCTTCAAAGAAGTGATGCTTCGACATCGCGGCGTGCCGGGCCTTTAAAAAGTCGACTTGCTTTTGACCATGGACGAAGCTGATGTGGGGGACCGGATTGATGAACTCGCTCGGTTGATCGATCATTCCCGATTCAACCGCGTATGCCCAAAACTGACGCGACTGTTCGAATTGTTCGAAGATCGAGACGGCGTTGGAAACGTCAACGGTACCATCGGCGTTTTGATTGGGCGTGTAACTGAGTTCGCAGATGCCGGCGTGACCCGTACCCGCATTATTCCAAGCGTTGGAACTCTCTTGAGTGAGTTCCTTCGACACTTCGTAAAGCTGGATCTTCAGACTCGGCTGTAAACACTTCAGCAACGCGCCCAGGTTTGCGGACATGACGCCGCTGCCGACCAGGATGACGTCGGGATTCTCGATAGACATATCAGTTTAAGTTAAAAGCAGATTTAAGTTCATCAATCACGGTGTCGGGCATGGTAGCGACTTCACCGATCGACTTGGCATTGATCACGGCTTCGGCCGTCGATTCCAGCACTTCCAAACGGTCGAACGTGTCCAGCACGCTTCGCCCCGTCACGATCACGCCGTCGTTTTCTAGCATAGCTGCCGGTGACGATTCGGAAACATACGTTGCCAATTCGTTTTCGTCGCGGTACTGGGTTCCATAGGGAACGCGTTTGACGTCACGAAGGAACACATAGCTTTCCGGAATCGTCCGGACATCGAACGTCGAATCGGTCACGCTGAACGCGGTCGCATTGACCGGGTGTGCAAACACGATGGCTTGGACGGCGGGATGCTTTTTGTAGATCGCTTGGTGAGCGCGTGCCGCACGGCTGGCAAGCTTGCCATATTCGCGGTTGTCACCGTTGACCAGAACGAGGTCGTCGATGTCCAGCAGTTCGCGGTCTTTTTGCGTCGGAGTGATCAGGAAAGAATCGGCGTCGACGCGTGCTGAAAAGCTGCCCTCGGTGCTGATCAACAATCGTTGCCGGCAGCCGCGACGCACAAATTCGCACAACTGTCGTCGCAGCTCTTGCTCGTTCGCCGATGCGGCTGGCGGATCGTAGGACTGGAAGTCGACTCCGCGATTGGCTGCTTGCTGAAGATGTTTGTCTTCCAAGAACCGAACGCCGCCCAGTTGGCTTGCTTTGACCAACGTCTTGCCAGCGAACTCGAACGCTTCGAAACGCTCGAATGCGCTGGCCAACGATTGGCCGCCGACGACAACACCGTGGTTTTCTAGGATGACGCTGTCACAACCTTCGGCGAACGTGGCGGCGATACTGGCCCCGAGCGCCTCGCTGCCCGGACACGCATAGGGTGCAAAGCCTAGCTTCCCGCATACCGAGTGGGCTTGGTGGAACAGCCGCGTGTTGGGCGTTTGGCGACAGATGCTGAACGCAACCAATGCGACCGGGTGGGCGTGAACGATCGCCCGAATGTCGGGACGAGCCTTATAGATCGCTTTGTGAAACGGAAATTCCGACGACGGCGGATGAAGTCCATCGACAGAACCGTCGGCGCGAACGCAGACGATGTCCTTGCGAGTCAGGGCGCCCTTGTCCACTCTCGCAGGCGAGATCCAGATGTTTCCTTCGTCGTCTCGGATCGAAAGGTTGCCACCGGACGTGGTCGTCATTCGGTAGCGGTAGATTCGGTCCATCGTCCGCATGATTTCGTCACGCGGGTGTACAAGATTTCGAAGAGGATTCATGAAGCGAGCGCAGTTGGAAGGGTAAGGCGATGAATCGAAAGCACTAGGCAAGGGGCCGAACGACCGACGTGCTACGGTAGTAGTCCATCAAAGTTTCGACGGACAGTACTCCGCCGCCCATCCCGCTCTTGTTGACTCCGCCGTAGGGGACGCCGTGGGCGAACACGTTGTGGGCGTTGATCCAACTGTTGCCAGCCGTCATTGACTCGGCGACGCGAGCGGCGCGTTCCATGTCCTTTGTCCAAACGCTGTTGGCCAACCCGTAATCGGTATCGTTGACCATTTCGATCGCTTCAGCCTCGGTCGAAAACTTGACCAGATAGGCGACCGGGCCAAAAATTTCTTCCCGCGCGGCGACGTTGTTCAGCGTTCCGCTCAGCAAAGCCGGTTGAATGTAATTGCCTTTGAATCCATCGACCGCTGCTTGGCCGCCGCCGACCAAGCACTCTGCGCCTTCGGCTTGTCCTTTTTCAAGATAGCTGAGGACTCGGGTGCATTGCTTGGGATTCACAACGGGACCCATTTGGCTGTTCGGGTCCAGCGGGTGACCGACGCGAACGTTCTTCATCAGATCGACACAGTAGCCCACGAATTCGTCGTAGATCTTTTCGTGAATCATCCAACGCGTCGCGTCACAACAGACTTGGCCAGAGTGAAACGTGATCGCGCCGACCAGTGCTTCGGCCGTCGCTTTTACATCCACGTCATCGAAAACGACCGCGGCACCCTTGCCACCGAGTTCTAGCTTGACGGGAACCAAATTTCGACCGCACGTTTCACCGACCAACTGGCCGACTTCGGGCGAACCGGTAAACGACATGCGTTTGATTTTGGTGTTGTTCGTCAATGCGGCACCGGCGGTGGCGCCGCGTCCGGTGACAACGTTGATCACGCCATCGGGAACACCCGCTTCTTTGGCCAGTTCGGCTAAGTAGATGGCCGACAGCGATGTGTCTTCGGCGGGCTTGATCACGACCGTGTTGCCGGCGGCCAGCGCGGGCGAAATCCCCCAACCGATCAGCAGGAACGGGAAGTTCCAGGGGAAGATGAACGCACACGCGCCCCAGGGTTGTTTGTAGGTCCATGCGTCGTGACCGGGGGCATCCAACTTAGTTCGCGTTTCGACTTTTCCGGAAAGTTTGACGAAGTAACGCAACGTGTCGACGAAGTTCTGGACGTCACCTTGTGCTTGAGCTTCGATCTTGCCCGCGTCGAGAGCTTCGATTTGAGCGATGATGGGTTTGTGTTTTTCAACGGCATCGGCCAAACGCAAAAGGATCTTGCTTCGTTCGTCCACCGATAGCGCCGACCAAGCGGGGAAAGCTTGATTGGCAATGTCGACCGCACGATCAATTTCAGATGCATCCAGATCGTGAATGTCGGCTAGCTTGTTGCCCGATCCAGGATCGATCGTTGCGACGGTCGCGCCGCTGGCCGCCGGAAACGGCTTGCCGCCGACGAATGCTGGTAACGAATCACGATTTAGAAACGCTTCGACTTCGGGAAGCAGTTGAACGCCGGATGCGATGGACATCGGTTGAACCTTTTCAATCTAGGGGTTGATCGAGTCGAGGGAGACAGAAGAGTCGTTTGTTTCGGCCACCCACTTACGAAGCGAGGCGATCAACTCAATCCGTTTGGCTTGGTGGGTTGAGTCGGTCGCTAGGTTTCGCATTTCGTGGGGATCGCTTTGCAGGTCGTATAGCTCGAGCGAGGGAACAAGACCGCCCAATTCTTGCGGATCCATTTCAGCCAGGATACGGTATTGGACCGGGAACCGTTGCTTCGTTCGGATGGTTTCGTCGTAAGTGCGATTGCCCCAAGTCTTGAACATCCGAGTATCGTCATTGACTTGCCGCCAGGCTTTTTCGACGTTTTCGCGGTAGATCAGTTTCCAACGGCCGTCAAACACGCTGCGTTCTTGAATGCCATCGTTGGGAAGGGGACCGCGGTTCGAAATTTCGGCGAAGACATGGGCTCGTTGTCCTGATTTTGCACCGCCGGTTACTGTGGCAAAATGCGAAATCCCGTCGATGCGGTAAGGAAATGCGTCGTCGTCATTTCCTCCGACGCGAACGGGACGGCCGCTTTGCTGCTCGATCAAATCGAACAACGTCGGCATTAAATCTAACTCGCTTGCCAGCGCGTCGGTGCGAACACCCGGAGGGATGCCTGGACCCGAAAACGACAGCGGAACGCGAAGCCCCAGATCGTAAAGCGTCATCTTCCCATGTTGGAACGTCGGACCGTGATCACTCATGTAAACGATGAATGTGTTTTCGAGTTCGCCCGATTCACGAAGGACGTCCATCGTCTGGCCAACCGCGACGTCGACGGCTTCGATGCCCGCTAGGTATTCGGCCCAGTCTTGGCGGACAACCGGCGTGTCGGGAAGGTAATCGGGCAACTGAACGTCGTCCGGGTTGACGCCGATCGGGTTCTTGTCGCTGTTGGGATAGGGGCGATGGGAGTACGGAATGTTGACCATCAAAAACCACGGTTGATCGTTCGCTTTGGCGTGATCGAGAAAGCTGCGAACTTCACCGACGCCGCCGTGCATGAATTCATCGAACGGAAATTTTTCGTTCGGCAGCACGTGCAGCTTGTGTGTCACGCCTTGGTAGTAACCGTTAGCCTTCAAGATTTCTGGTATCGTCAGAAACTGGTCACGAACACGATTGGTTTTTGCCAATCGCATGTTCCGCTCACCCGCAGAGACTTGGTCGGCCGGCTTATGAAAGTTGTGCGTGTTGTTCAGAATCCCGTTGGTGTGATTGTGCAGACTGGTATAGATCGCCGCCTTCGACGCCGAGCAAACCGGGTAAGCCACGAACGCATTGTCGAAGTACACGCCAGACGTTGCGATCGCATCCAGATTCGGTGTCGATAGACCCGGTGTGCCGATCATTCCCAAGTGCGCGCCTTGGTCCTCGCTAAGAATGAACAGCACATTGGGGCGTCCCTTGACATTGGGGCGTCCCTTGGTTGTTACGTTCGACGTGTCTTGGTTCGACGTGTCTTGGTTCGACGCACCGTCGGCTGACTTTTTGGTTTCCGGTTTCGGCGAAGGCAACTGATAAATCGTGATTGACTCGACCATCAGTTCGCCCTTGTTGGCGTATTGGTCGTACGTATCGAAGGGATCGAAACGAATCGACTTGATCGGTCCGTTGTCCGCGATCGCCAACAAGTAGGCGTTGACGGTTTCGGATGCCGATAGGTTTCGCTTGGTTTGATGTATCCCATCAAATCCGGCGCCCGGTTTCGCCCAGAAGAACTGGCTTGCCATACGGTTCTTCGGCATCGCCTTCATTTCGATAACCAGTCGGCCGGAGATTTCGTTGTCGAGCGTCGTCGCCATTTGCGAATCGTCACCGGCAGCGACCAAAAACGTTTTCCCGTCGCGATTTTGAATTTCAATGTTGCTGCGATGCGTCCACTTTGCCAAATCGACGGGATTGCTGAAGTCCCAGCGGGCAACTTGCTTCGCGTCGCTGACGTCGATCCCGTCGGGGTTGATCGAAGTGTCTTTGGGCTTCGTCGTTTTCAGCGTGACGTCGGCCTTGGCAATGCTGTTGGATGCGACGAACTCGTATCGCCCCGATGCAACGCTTAGTACCGCTTCGTTTGCATCGGCGCGCAGCAGTTTGATGTGCGGGTTGTCGCTGATCGACTTGCCGCCTTCTTTGATGCTGGCGGTATCACCGGTCGGCAGATAGACGGTTGCCGTCGTATTGGCCGGGATCGTCACGTTCAATCGGAAGTCACTATCGGCGAGTTTCCAACTGCTTTGGATTGGACCACGAATCGAATCGTACGACGCGTTGACCCAGTCGATCGGCGTGTGCATCGCGTTGCTGGCCGGTGCGGGCGGTTGCGGCCGGATGCTGATCGTTGCATATCCCGGTCCATCGGACTGAATGCCAGCCAACGTATGAAACATCCACTCGCAAACGGCACCGAATGCGTAGTGCGAGAACGAATTCATCGCCGCGTTGTGCCGGCCGAAAGCGTCTTCTTTGGTGTAACTGTCCCAGCGTTCCCAGATCGTTGTCGCGCCGTTGGAAATCTCGTAGCCCCACGACGGGAACTCACGCGACTGCAACAAAAACGTCGCTAAATCGTGTTGGCCCGATGCGGACAGAACGGGCAACAGCGGACGTGTGCCCAAGAAGCCGGTGGCCATGTGGTTGCCGTTGTCGGCCAGCATGTCGGCCAAGTGTTGCCCGGTCGCTTCGCGTTTGTCGTCGGGAATCAAGTCGGCGAATAACGCCAATGCTTGAGCGGTCTGTGTTTTGACGTTCACGCTGCCGTCATCATTGACGTACTTGGCCTGAAACGCCGCCTTGGTTTTCTCGAATTGATTTTGATAGGCGGCGGCTTCTTCGTCACGACCGATTGCGGCAGCCATTTCGGACATCATCTTGGCCGAGATCGCGTAGTAGATCGAATCGACGTAATCGAGCGGAGTTTCGGCGCCCTGGGCCAGCCAGTCGCCCCATGCGTTCCCGTGATTGATCCCCAGGTCATCAACCGATGTTTGGTTGCGCCAATCCATGAACTTGGTCATCGGTTCCCAGCACGTTTCGATCACGCGAGTGTCGCCGTAGGCTTGCCAAAGCGTCCACGGACAAATCACACCCGCGTCGGCCCATGCGGTGCCAAAGTCCCAGCCGTGTTGGAACGGGAACGGTGCGTAGCCGGGGAACGCGCCGCTGGGACGCTGCGACTCCATCAATTCGCGAAGCCACTTGGTATAGAACGCACCGATGTCCGCGTTGTAGGCGGCGGTGGCGACATAGGCTTGTGCGTCACCGGTCCATCCCATTCGTTCGTCGCGCTGGGGGCAATCGGTAGGTAAGTCCAAGAAGTTGGCGCGTTGTGTCCACAGCACGTTTTGAAACAAGCGATTGACCATCGAGTCGCTGCATTCAAACTCGCTGACCATCGGCGTGTCGCTGTGCATCACCAAACCGGTGACCGTGTCCAGCGAAGGCGTGCCCGGGAAATTTTCCAGTTCGACGAATTGGAATCCGTGGAACGTGAACCGCGGTTGGTAGATCTCACCATCGGGATCACCGCTGCACGTATAGAAGTCTGTCGCGCGTGCTTTGCGCAGATTCTCGGTCATCATTCGGCCGTCGGGATGAAGCATTTCGGCATAGCGAATGCGAACGCGTTGGCCGGCTGGTCCTTTGATCTTCAACCGAATCACGCCAGCAAAATTTTGGCCGAGGTCAAAGACGAAGACCCCTGGTTCTCGTTGGGTCACTTTCTTCGCTGAGATTTCTTCGGTCACACGCACCGGGACGCCGGGAAAGGCTTCTAGCTTTGGGCGTTTGAACCCAAATTCTTCTTCGGCACCCAAGTTGCGGATGCCCTGTCCTGGCTTCGTCGGGTTTCGCCGTTGATAGAAGGTCGCGGTGGGGTTGCCGTTGTCGCGAGCGAAGATGGCCGACTGCCAAGCCCCGTCGTCAAAGCCGGATTCTGTCCAGCCTTTCATTTCTTTTTCAGCATCATAGGCTTCACCCATCAACAGGTCGGCTTCTTGAATCGGGCCGTCCCCGGATACCTTCCAACTCTCGTCGGTACCGATCGTTTCACGGGAACCGTCGGTGTATTCGATTTCAAGCTGTGCCATCACCGAAGGCGTCTTGCCATACGTCGCCCGTCCGGTGCGTTCGGTGCCCATCGCGGTTAGCAATCCGAATCCGACATAACCGCTGTACCAGCCGTCGGCGACCCATGCACCGATGGCGTTGTCGCCGACACGAACCAAGTCCGTCACGTCATAGGTGTTGTAGTAAGCTCGCTTGCGATAGTCGGTCCATCCCGGTGCAAAGTAAGCGTCGCCAACACGTTTGCCGTTGAGATGGAGTTCATAGATACCCAGCGAGGTCGAATAGACGGTCGCGCGTGCGACCTGTTTGGCGGCGGCAAAGTCCTTTCGGTATTGCCGCGCCGCGGGAAGGTACAGATTCTCGACGTCGGTATGAATCGATGACTCGTCGCGATACGAAATGTAATCGGCGGACCAATCAGAGTCCGCCAACAAGCCCATCGACCAGAATGCGGGTTCGCTGGTCGTCGGTTCGGACCCGTCGTTGCCCCAGGTTTGCACTTTCCAAAAGCACCCCGTGCGCGAAAGCAGTGGCTTGCCGGCGTATGGAATGAACAGCGACTGATCCGATTCGACCTTTCCCGAATCCCAAAGATCTCCCTCGCCCGCTGCCAACTTTTCCGCCGACGAAGCCACGAGCACGCGATACGCCGTTTGGACTTGGCCGCGTTCGCGTGATTCCAGACGCCAATTCAAGCGAGGTGATGCAACGTCAATGCCGACCGGGTTTTCCCGATACTCACATCGAAGATGCGTCGGTTCGACGGCGAAGGCTTGGAGTGTCGCCAGAGATGCAAGGGAAAGGAAAATAAAAGAAAGGGTGGTTGGTTTCACGGTGCGCTGCATGGTGTGTCGAACGGCGGGAGGGGGAGGCGGGACAGGGCAGAGGTCCTTCAAGCTTTCGGGCTTTAGATTTGGACTTCAGCGTCGTCGATTTCGGGCTTGTTGCTCATCCAAAGTGGTGCCGCGATGAACCATCCGATCGTACCGGCCAAAGCGGCCCACTTCACGACGTTCAATTCAACGGTTCCGAAAAAGAACAGCACGCAAGGGAGGACGACGGCGGTTAACGAAACCAACGAAACGATTTTTGTGATTGCATTCATGGGAAGAATCTCTTCGAGAGTGGTTTGCGTTAGGAGACGACGGACGTGGTGTCGTTTTTCTGCATCACTTTGCTGAGCAGAAGGTAGATCACACCGCTTGCGATCCAACATGGAAGTACCGCATAGGCCGCGAACAATCCTTGCGCGAAAATCATGTAAATCCCGATCGCAACAGGAAGCAGCCAGGCGATCAGCACCGCGGCGTTGATCGCGATCTTGTTGTGGGCGGCATACTCGTCGCGGAGTCCGAAACGTTTCATGAAGTAGAAGTCGACAAAGATGATCGCACCCATCGGGCCCAGTACTGTTCCATAGGTTCCAACGAATCCCAGCAGTTGTGCGGACAGGTTGGGGAACGCGCCGGCGATGGTCGCGATTGCACCGGCAACCAAAGTCATTGCCGTTCGCGAGCTGCCGGGAATGACGCCCTGGAACGCGAGTCCCGCGCGATAGATCGTTGGGTTCGCGGTCGTCCAGCCAGCAATCACCACGCAAATGATTCCGGTCCAGCCGACTGATTGAAACGCAAGCAGTCCGGGATTGGCGGAAACCTTGCCGTCGCTACCGAGTGCCAACTCAGGTTGCAGTTTGATCAGCGCGGCCATCAAAAGTGCGGCCGCGATCCAGGCCATATAGTGGCCCAGGAACATGCCGATCGCAGGTGCCCATCCGGATGCCTTGCTGCGTGCAAAACGGAAGATCGAAAGGTCGGCCATTCCAAAGTGCATCGCCCCGTTGCACAGCCAGGCAAACACAACAATTTGCCAGAACCCAAACGTTTGCGGTCCGTTCTTTTCTTGCACGAACGCGATCGCGTCGGTCCAAAACTTCCCTTCGGTCAGTGAAGCCGACGTCGTCGCCCCCATCAGACCGAGCGACACGATCCCGCAAGCGGCGAAGACGCCGATCATCCAGGGTGCTGCGATATTGGCGAAGTGAGCAACGCGGTCATAGCCGCCCGCCGCAACGACTGCGATGACAACACCGACGATCGCAACGAGCGCGGTGAACGACCCGTTACTCAGTCCGAACATCGCCTCGGGCACGTCAAAGGTGATTCCAAACGGGACACCGACTGCGGATGCGGAAACCGTCACCATTGCACCGGCTAAAAAGCAGAACAGTAAACCGTTGATGACGTTGTAAAGTTTTACCAGCGACCCGCCCGCGATCCGTTCGAGCTGATAGTACAGCGTCATGCGTTTTGCGATCGCGATCGGCGTGACCAAAAAACGCCACGTCAATACGGCCAGAACGTTGCCCAGCAGTAGCCCCAGCAGCAAGTCTTGCAGACTGGCACCGGTTGCTAAAAACAACGGGCCGATCATGAATTCTGTACCCGCGGCATGCTCTCCCGCGTACATTCCCCAAAACTTGCCCGAACCCATCAGTGCTGAATCAGGTACCGGTTCGCGTTCAAATTCGCCGCCTGAATTGGACGTCTCATCACTCATGGGATCTCAATGATTGGAAAGAATAGAGAGGTAGCAAGTAAAGAAAAATATGAATGGCCGAACTAGACCGAAGCGGTGTGCGAGGCCCGGTGTGACAACACATCCGTTTCGTAATCGCGAACTTTTTCGAGCCACTGCGAACCAGCCGGTGCACCGGAGATTTCACAGTAGTGGTCCCAAACGGCGCCCAAGGGCATCATTTTTTGTTCTTCAAGAATCGCCAATCGGCCCGTGTAATCGCCATCGGCTTCGTATCGGCGCAACATTTCCGTCGGCTCAAGGAGCGCGGCCAGCACGGCCTTGAGCGCGTTGCGAGTCCCGATTGCCCAGGCGGCAACCCGGTTGATGCTGGCATCGAAGAAGTCCAATCCGATGTGGACCCGGTCTAGATAGTCGCCACGAACAATTTCTTGCATGATCGATTGCAGTTCGTCCGAAAACGTCACCACATGATCGCTGTCCCAACGCACGCCTCGGCTGACGTGCAACAGCAGTTCGTCGACATACAATAAGGTCGACGTGATCTTGTCCGAGATTACTTCGGTGGGATGGAAGTGACCGGCGTCCAAGCATAGGACTTTGTCGCGCGAGATCGCATAGCCCATGTAAAATTCGTGCGATCCGACGACGTAGCTTTCGGAACCGATGCCAAACAATTTGCATTCGACCGCATCCAACAAATAGGACTTGTCGATCGATTCAGCGAAGACGGCATCAAGCGACGCGGCCAGGCGTTCTCGCGGCGCCTTGCGATCGGCCGGCGTATCTTTGTAGCCGTCGGGAACCCAAACGTTGTTGACGCATGCGTTGCCTTGGGCCTTGCCCATCGCGGCGCCAATCTTGCGGCACGCGATTCCGTGGTCGACCCAGAAACGACGAATGCCGGCATCGGGGTGCGAGAGCGTGAATCCGTCGTTGGCTTTGGGATGCGAGAAGTAGCTGGGGTTGAAATCCAGGCTGATGCCGTTGCTTCCCGCCCAATCCATCCAACCTTGGAAGTGTTCGACACCAATCTCGTTTCGATCAACGGGCCCGTGGAATTCGCCGTACAACGCGTGCAGATTCAAACGATGTTTTCCCGGGATCAACGAATACGCCATCTCGAGGTCGGTTCGCAGTTCATCCGCAGTACGGGCCCGCCCGGGGTAGTTGCCGGTCACGGCCAGTCCGCTTCCTAACGCCGTGCCGTTGTCTTCAAAGCCAGCGACGTCGTCGCCCTGCCAACAGTGAACGGAAATGGCGACCGATTTGAGTCGTTGAAGGGCCTGTTCCACATCGACACCCATCGATGCGTATTTTTCGATCGCAAGCTCGTAAGCTTTTTGTGAGTTGGCCGAGTGTGTCATGCCGAAGGTCCGAGAAAGGAGGAAATTAGAATGCGAGTCATTGTATTGACGAAAAGACTCTTCCTTGGATGGTTGCCAATGTAGCCTCATCTGGGGACCGAAACCTTGACGATCGTGTCAGTTTATAGCACAATAATGCCAGTTCGCAGGGTGCGGCGATGGCTGTTGCGTTTCGCTTACTCGAACTTTACTGGCCGGTTCGTCGGCATTGGAGTGTTTTCTGGCCCATGCAGGTGTTGAAGAAAGAGGACTGGTTTCACAAAGACGGATTCCCGATCGTCGTCGAACGACGGGATCCACAGGAGCCGTTCGGTCTGCATTCGCATGAGTTTTCGGAGATCGTCATCATCACCGGTGGGCATGGTGTGCACATTACCGGCGAAGACTCTTACGAGGTGACGACGGGCGACACGTTTGTGATCGGCGGCGCGCGGCCTCACGACTATCTGAACATGGATCAACTGCGTTTGATCAATATTCTGTTCGACGCGGATGATTTGCCGATGGGGATGGGGGATCTGCAATCGTTGCCCGGTTATCACGCGCTCTTCACGCTCGAACCAGCGTGGCGCAAGCGGCACATGTTTAGCAGTCGGTTGCAGTTGTCGCCGCTCGACTTGGTTGCGGCGATGCGATTGGTGGACCAGCTTGACGCGGAACTGACCGAACGTGACCCAGGGTTTGGGGTCATGGCCACAACGGCGCTGCTTCAGTTGGCGACTTTCCTGTCGCGATGTTACAGCAAGTCGCGAAGTCCTCAGAGTAAATCGTTGCTAAGAGTCGCCGACGCGATCTCGCACATCGAGCGGCACTACGCCGATCCCATCACGCTTGACGAGTTGATTGATATTTCGGGGATGTCTCGCCGCAATTTTTTGCGTACGTTCGAATCGACGATGGGGTGCCCGCCGATCAAGTACTTGATTCAGTTGAGGGTTCGTCAAGCCTGTTTGATGCTGCAGCGAGGGGAACGAAGCGTCACTGATATCGCGCTGGCAGTGGGCTTCTCGGATAGCAACTATTTCAGCCGCCAGTTTCGGGTCTTCATGGGCGTGTCGCCTCGCGAATATCGAAATCGAAACGCGCCTGCAAGTTGATTCGAAGTGAGCACCCGAGCCATGCGGCGAACAAAATCGCCGCATGGGTAGGTTCATCAGGATCGCTGGAAGTCGCTTGCGGCGACTACTGGATTTCCAGCAGCTCGACTTCGAACACGAGCACTTCGTGAGGTCCGATTGCGCCCGGGGATCCGCGTTCGCCATAGGCCAGGTCCGAAGGGATGTAGAGCATCCACTTGTCGCCAACGTGCATTTTTTGCAGTGCCATCTGCCATCCCTTGATGACTTGATTAACGCGGAACGTTGCCGGTTCGCCACGTTTGACGGAGCTGTCAAAGACGGTACCGTCGATCAGTGTGCCGGTGTAGTGAACCTTGACGGTGTCGGTAGCCGCTGGTGACTCGCCGTCGCCCGCCTTGATGACCTTGTACTGCAGGCCGCCTTCGAGTGCTTCGACGCCTTCATCTTTGGCATTTTTGGCCAGGTAGTTGACGCCCTTGCTGCGCAACCGAGTTTCCAGAAGTTTCTGGATCTTCGCTTGAGTTTCGCGGAGTTCGTCATCGCTCATCGACGCTTCGGCTTTGTTGATCCCGTCCTTGAAACCGCCAAGCATTGCTTCGATATCAATGTCGCCGAGTTCGAATCCGTTTTGGCTCATCTGTTGGCCGACGGAGACTCCTAGGAAGTATCCGATTGATTGGGCTTCGTTGCGATCCACTTTTGGTGCGTCTTTCTCTTGGGCGTTCACGGCGGGGGCGATCAAAAGCGAGAACGACATCGCCAAACCGCCGACTAAACATCGTGGGGTCATCAGGGTATTCCTAATAGGGTTTGCATTCGATGACCGAATTTGGCTTTCGAATGGTGTTGGGTTGCGGATCGTCACGCTGAGGGTTGGATCCTGGGCAGGCAGAATAGCAGTGAATCGCTATCCGTTCACGACCCCCTGACTCGGTGACGGTGTCATCGAATTGTCGTGCACTAACGGCTAAGCGTCGAGGCGATGGCGATTCCGGCGACAATCACGCCCGCAAGGATTGCCAAGCGACTCCAGCTGATGGTTCGGCCTTCGACGCCTTCCATGCGGTTTCGGATTTCGTCGACCAGGATTCGACGACCACGCGACACGACGACACCATCGGCCGCAACGTCTCGCTGCATTTCCGCGGCGAGGTCGTGAGTGTGATAGGTCTCGTCGAGTTGCAGCATCGTTGCTTGAACCTTGCGCGCATTGAACGGGCGGTCTTCCGGGCGTTTTTCAAGCAATTGGTTGATGATTTCGTCCAGCTCGGGAGGGCAATCGGGGATCGAGTCGCGAACGCGAGGCGGCGCCGCCCGAAGGTGCTGTTCGAAAAGCTGGGCAAAGTTCTCGCCGCTGAAGGCCTTCTTGCCTACTAGCATCTCGTAGAGGCAGCAGCCGAGTGCGTACAGGTCGGCTTTTCCCGAGATCGACGTATCGCCTGTGATCTGTTCGGGGGCCATGTAGGCGTGCGTCCCGACGGTCATCCCGCTGGATGTCAGGTCGGCGTTATGGAGATCGCGAGCGATTCCGAAGTCGCCGAGTTTTAGTTCCCCTTCGCGAGTCAGGAACAGGTTGCCCGGCTTGAGGTCGCGATGGATCACTCCGTGGTTGTGGGCGTACTGCAATGCCGAGCAGATCTGGCGAGCCAGTTCGACCACAACCGGCCACGCGAATGCCCCGCGAGTCTCAAGTAGATCCCGGACTGTGCCGCCCTCGACCAGTTCCATCGAGTAGAAAAGTGTTCCCCCGTCATCACCGCCGCCGTGATAGGCGATGATGTTGGGGTGCCGCAGCCGCGAGAGGATCAGCATCTCGCGTTCAAATCGGGCGCGGATGTTGACGTCTTGGCTGACGCCAGGGTGCAGTTTCTTAAGTGCAACACGGTTCCCCGTCGCATTCTCTGTGGCAAGGTAGATCGTTCCAACCGTGCCAACGCCAAGCACAGGACCGAGTTCAAAATCAGTCAACGCGGGCGTTTGCATGGGCGAGCCTGGGAGACCGCAGAATGCGGAAGAAAGCGATGGGGCGGACAGTTTGCCAACCCATTGTAATCGATCTTGTGTGCCAAGCGTGAACGACCAGTCAGGCGATCGGTCTTGCTCCGCCCTTTTTTAAAGGCGGCGCAAGTCGAGGCTAGGGATTCGAGCAGCGTCCCGAATCCTCACTTAGGCTCGAATCTCCCGAGGGGAGAGTGAATTCGCTTTCGCTAGACGCCAGCGATTTTTTCGATGCGAACACGCGTGTGGATTTGACGGTGTCCGGTTCGCTTCTTGCTGTGTTTACGGCGGCGAAACTTTTGGACATAGATCTTTTTGTCCAATTTTGGGCCGATCACGGATGCAGTGACGGAAACGCCGCTGACCGTGGGAGCACCCAGCTTCATTCCGTCGTCGCCGCTGACGGCCAAAACTTTCTCGAACGTCAGGTTTTCACCCTGAGCGATGTCGCGGTAATCAACATCCAATTCCATGCCTGGTTGGACGCGATATTGGCGACCACCGTCAACGATGATGGCGTACATAGGACCCTCTGGTTTATCGAATTTGTCAGATGACTTGGTATCAAAATTGCTCGGCCATGATGGCGAGCCGCGTAGTTTAGCGATGCATCGCAATTGCGTACAGGGCTTCCAGCGTGAAATCAGGGGACAATTCGGCCGCTTGGCCGACGCCACCCTCCCTGCCCGATCATTCGGCCGATAGCAGGGTTTCAACGAGGAATCGGTCCGTCATTTGGGCCAGGTGCCATCCTTGGGAGGGGGTGGTGACGGCGTGGGCGGCACCCGGATAAATCATCATTTCGAAGTCAATTCCGGCGTTCTGTAGCGCTTCGGCCATCCGCAGCGTGTTGGACGGGTGGACGTTGTCGTCGACCTCGCCGTGAATCATCAGCAACCGGCCGTGCAGGTCTTTGGCTTTTTCGAGCGGCGAGCTGGCCGCGTAGCCATCCACATTATTGACCGGCAGCCCCATGTACCGTTCCGTATAGATCGAATCGTATTCCTTCCAATCGGTGACCGATCCACCGGCGATGCCCGCCGCAAACGATTTGCAGTGTGTCATCGCGTAGAGCGTCAAAAAACCACCGAAGCTCCATCCGCGAATCGCAAGCCGGTCCGTCGCCACCCACGGTTGTTGGTGAAGCCAAGCCACCGTCGTTTCCAGATCTTTCATCTCCACCGCGCCGAATCGTCCGCGAATGGTCCAGGTGTCGGCGATGCCACGGCCTCCGCTAGAACGATTGTCGACGACCAGCGTTGCGATTCCGCGGCGGGCGAGTAGTTCGCGGTACAACGTTTTGGTGCCACTCCATCGGCCCGACACGCTTGGCGATCGTGGGCCGCCGTACACTTCGATCACAACCGGAACGCGTTGGTCGTCGCTGGTTAACGTTGGCTTGACCAGCATCGCCGGCAGTTCCATTCCATCGGGTGTCGGGATCGTGAACAACTCAGGTGCAATGATGGGTGACTCTGTCTTAAGCGTCGATTCGGCCAGCTCGAACGACCGCCGCCCGTCGGCCGATCGCACGGTCATGCGAGGCGGATGATCGGGGCTGCTTGCCCGGTCGATAAACCATCGCCCATCGGGGCTGGGGTCGACGTCGTGCCAAGGCTGTGCCGTGTCGGTGATTCGAGTCGTTCCCGGCGCGGCATCGCCGGCCAGCATGGGGCTAAGCTCGATCCGATACAGGTGGTGTTCCATCCCGCCGCGTTGCTGGTCACCGCCGACAAGCACGTGCGTATTGTCGCCCGCGATTTTAAACATGTCGGCATCGAAGGATTCTGGCGAAATCGGACGCACAATCCCGCCATCGGCCGAAACATGGTAGAGCCGATTTCGTCCGCTGGGGACTTCGCTTTGCCAAAGAAAGCTGCCGTCATCGAACCACTGTGGCGGCGCGGGCGGCTCGACCCAAGCAGGGCTTTGTTCGCGAACGACCAAGTCGCTGTGGGTTTTTTCACCGTTGAGCAACATCGAATCCACCGAGCGTAGTTCTCGCCACGTTTGCAGTCGGTCGCTGACGCAGTAAAGCATGCGCGGAAGTTGTGGGTGCCACCAAACGCCGGTGATCAGTTTCTGTTCTTCGAGCGTTGATTCTTCGATCAGCCGCGCAGGCGGAACGTGGCCGTTCGCTGAATGACGCAAATCCCAAACGTAAAGTTTGGCCTGTGGGATGGCATCACCGGCTTTGGAGTAACGGCGAACGACGCCCGATCCGCGCGGACTTGATGCTGCCGACAATACGTAAGGTTCAATGCCGCTGATGTCGATTCGCAACATTGCCAGCCAGTCACCGTTGGGGCTGAACCAAAAACCGCGGTAGTTGCCGCGGCCGAAAATTTCTTCTTGGTAAGTCCAATCCAGTTCCCCGTCCAGCAGCGTATCGGTCGCGTCGTCGGTTAAACGCATGGTGATCCCCGACGTCACGTCAACGACAAACTGATCGCCGTCTCGCGTGTAGGCAACTCGGCGTGCGGTTGGGTCAAGGGTCGCGTTCTTCCAGTCGTTGCCGTCGCGGGTCAGCCAACGAGCCGGCTGGTTCGGCGAAGCCAACGCAATCGCTTTGCCGATTTTGATCAGTACCGCGTCGGTCGATCGATTCATTTTCGCGACGCTGCGGCGAGCAATTTTTTCCGCTTGATCGGGTTTGACCCCGTCTAGCGCCGTCAACTGGGTGGCCAGTCGAGAAACGACGGGCCAGGGTTTCTCGTTTGCGGTTTTGCCTTCGCTCGCTTCTAGATCGACCTGCATCCAAGTTTTGTCCCGTTGGATCAATAACTGTGGCGGCTTGTCATCGATCCAGTGGACGGCGGGCAGAGTTGTTGTGAAATCTTTCTTGTGGCTCGGATCCAACAACGACCGCAGCGTCAATTCGGGCGGGGATTTCGCTTTCGCGGGATCCGTGACGAGCGGCTCCTGTCCGGTCACGCTACGATCCGTTCCAATTCCTCCAACCACGATACCAACGAACAGAGTGGCCCCAAGCATCGTTCGACGAAGTGGTGGCAAGCAACGCTCAAACGGCGATCGCCTACAATGATCTGGCTTGAAAGTTCGCAACTGAATCACTCGCATCGAAAGAGTCTCTCTTGAAAAATTCACGCCGCATCTTCGGTTTTGGATTCTACCCGGTATTCGTTTTTGCGTTGACTGCCGGTCACGCCGTTTTGATATCGCAGCAGGGGTTTTCCCAAACACCCGCCCAACCACCAACCGCGGCGAAGCGTCCCAACATCGTGTGGATCATGTCGGAAGACAATTCAGCCGACTACCTGCGGCATTTTGATCAAGACGGCGCCGTCGCGCCCCGGATCGAAGCCATGGCATCGGCTGGTATTACGTTCGACCATGCTTTTTCGAACGCGCCTGTGTGTTCGGTTGCACGGACCACCTTGATCACGTCGTGTTACGGGCCACGCATCGGCACCCAATTTCATCGCCGTATTCGTACGGTCCCTATGCCGCCGGGTTTGCGAATGTTCCCTGCCTATTTGCGAGATGGCGGATACTACACCAGCAACCATTCCAAGGAAGACTACAACGCCGTCCGCGCCGGCGACGTTTGGGACGACTCGTCCAAGCGGGCGTCTTGGAAGAATCGGCCGTCGGACGCGACACCTTTCTTCCATGTCGAAACGTTCGCGGATTCGCACGAGAGTCGATTGCACTTTCCGGCGTCGGATGTCGAGAGCAAGCCGACCGAAACGGACCCAAGCTCGGTGGGGCTGCCGCCCTATTTCCCCGACCAGCCTGTGTTTCGATACTCGGTTGCCCGCTATCACGACCGGATGGCAGACATTGACCGATTGGTTGGCAAAGTGCTGGATGAATTGTCGACCGCCGGTCAGCTCGAAAACACCTTCGTCTTTTACTTCGGTGACCACGGTGGCGTTTTGCCTCGCTCGAAAGGATACGTGTTTGAATCCGGGTTGCATGTGCCGCTTGTCGTTCGTGTGCCAGAGAACTTCAAGGGACTTGTCGATCGCTCGCGTGGTGATCGCGCAGGTGGCTTTGTCGAGTTCGTTGATTTCGGTCCAACCGTTCTGAACTTGGCTGGCATCACGCCGCCCCAAGATGTTGACGGCAAGCCGTTTCTCGGTCCAGGCGTCGCGGCAAATGACGTCGATCGGCGTAATGAAGCATTTGGGTACGCCGATCGTTTCGATGAAAAATACGATCTGGTGCGAACGATTCGCGTCGGGAACCTTAAGTACGTTCGTAACTTTGAACCGTATTATCCCGATGGCATGCTGAACGCGTATCGGTACAGGATGGCTGCATACCAGCAGTGGCGGAAGCTTCACGAGGAGGGACGGCTGGATCCGGTTCAAGATCAGTTCTTCCAGCCCAAGCCGACCGAGGCGTTATACGACTTGGATTCGGATCCCGACGAAGTCAATAACCTCGCCGATGATCCGTCACATGCGGCGGACTTGGTCAGGCTACGCAACCGTTTGGTTGGCCGGTTGAAAGCGATGCCCGACCTCAGTTTCTTTCCGGAAGCGGTTTTGTCGGATGACGAGATTGGAAGCCCGACCGTCTTTGGGCAAGCCAACAAAGAAGCGATCGCGGATCTGATCGACATCGCCAACTTAGCCGCGATGCCCTGGGCCGAGGCCGAACCGAAGTTGCGGATCGCACTGGACAGCCAGGATCCTTGGTCGCGTTATTGGGCGTTGGCGGCGGCCGCAAGTTTTGGGAAAACAGCCGCGTCGTTACTGCCGCAAGCCACTGCCCGGCTTCAGGACTTGGAGCCGATCGTTGTGGCCCGGGCGGCCGAATTTGTTGCGATCGTCGGTGATCAAGACCCGCGACCGTATGTTATCAGGGCATTGGAACGTGCGACCAGCGAAGCCGAAGCATTGCAGATTTTGAACTCGGCGGTTTACTTGAACGACCACACCGATGGTCGATTTCCCATCCATTTTCGCGGCGTTATCATGTTGTTCAAAGTGGATCCGAAAAGCGACATACAGTTGCGGTTGGATCATCTCGGATCGTGATGGATTGGGTGTTGCTGAGCATTGTCTCGGCTGTTTGCTTAGGCTTCTATGACATCGCGAAGAAGTCTGCGGTCAAAGACAATGCGGTTCCCGTCGTCTTGTTATTCAACGTGATGACGGCAGCGATCGTATGGTTGCCGGCGATCCTGTGGTCGGCATTTTCGGGCGATGCCAGGGACGGAATCTTTTCCGCGTTGACGGACGTGTCGGCCCAAGATCACGTTCGATTGTTGCTGAAGTCGGTCTTGGTCGGCGCGTCGTGGACGGCCGCCTTCTTTGCGATGAAGCAATTGCCCATTTCGATCGCCACGCCGATTCGGGCAACCAGTCCGTTGTGGACGGTAGCGATCGCGGTGATCGCGATGCACGAACGGCCGTCGATGATGCAGTGGATGGGCATGGTCGTTATTCTGATCGCGTTCTTTTCGTTCTCGCGGATTGGGAAACGCGAAGGCATTCATTTCCACCGCAGCAAAGCGGTTGCGTTGATGGTGGTGGCGACACTGCTGGGCGCGATCAGTGCGATTTACGACAAGTACTTGTTGCAGACCGTCGCCATCCCGCCGGCCACGGTACAGGCGTGGTTTTCAATCTACTTAGTTCCCGTGATGATGCCGCTTGCGATCCGTTGGTACTTCGTTGATCGAACCAGAAAGCCGTTTCAGTGGAAGTGGTCGATCCCACTGATTGCGATCTTTCTGTTGGTTGCCGACTTCGTCTACTTCACCGCCGTTTCAGATCCCGAGGCGTTGATCTCTGTTATCTCGCCTGTGCGTCGTACGTCCGTGATCGTTTCCTTCGTTTTTGGGATTTTAAAACTGGGCGAAAAGAATTGGCGAGCCAAGTTGGTGTGCATCGCGGGCATCTTGGGAGGCGTCGTGCTTATCAGTCGTGGTTGAGTGCCCCGTTGCGTAAAATCAGCAGCTTATCAAGGTCGGCGCGACGGCTTCTCGACACATCGGACGACTGCAACGCCGGCTCGAAATCCGGCTTGCTTGATTCGGTACCGTGCAACTTCGCCGGCCACCCGGTAGTAGTCGGTCGAAAGTTTTAGAGGCGGGATGCGGGGTGTCAGTCCGCGTGAAGCCGCGATGATGGGGCCAGTGACTTCGTCGGAGTACACGTAGGACTTTGCGACCACTAATGATTCCTCGATCCACGTCTTGGGCAGTATCCACCTGTCTTTGCCCCCGCGTAGATACAGCTTCATCATGTCTGATCGAATGTCGCCAAGTGCGGCAACGCGAGATCGCACTTCGTTGGCCGATGGATAGCTTCCCAGCAAGTTGTCCCAAGCCGTGTGCAGGTTGCTGCCGTCGGCCAACTCGATCTGATTGCCGCCACGGTCACCTTTGGGAAATGCAGGAGCGTAAAGTGATCCGGCGTGGCAGGGTTGATGGCCGTCCGCGTAGAGATGCAGGACCCAGCACAGCGCGACGGCTCGCTCTTCATCCGACTTCGATGCATCCCCTAGCGTCTGGGTGCAAACCTCAATCGCTTGCGACAAATACAGGTCTTCCTCTTTCATGGTCGCACCGCGAGGTGGCGGGCCAACCGGGTTGGGTGGACGAACATTGCCGATCACGTAGCTGGCTCCCAATTCATAGTGCCACTTCGGACGGTCTTCGTTGGAGTCGCGAATGAAGTCCGGCCAACAACCGGCGATGCCGATCTGCCAGCGATGAATCGATTCCGGGTCATGAACGTTCTTGGGCGGCAAGAAGTGTTTGTTGAACTGGGGATGATGACGAAGGATTCGCATCACTTCGGAGCGAGTCTCAGCGTTCATCAAGTCATAAGCGATCACGCCCACCATGTGATGTCCGCTGGCTGACCATCCGAGTACCGGTCGGTTCATGATGATGAGCAACGCAAAGCAAGCGATGGCTGCAATCGCGTTGGGTCTTACGGCCACTTGGGTACTCGTTTGTCTAGGAACGAACGAATCCCTTCGGCGGCTGACTCGGTCGTGCATGCTGTCGCGCTGTCGGCGGCACCGGCGGTCAACTGCGTCATCAAAGTCTCGCCGATGCTTTCGTTCAGCAATCGCTTGGTCGCTTGCACGGCTTCGTAGGGACCATGAGAACATTTTTGGGCCGCGTCTTTGGCGGCGATCCAGATGTGTTCCGATGAAACGGGTGCGATCGTCAGATTCAGCCGGTACGCTTCGTCGGCATCGACCGATTCACTGGTCAATAGCATTCGAGACGCCGTTGCGCCGCCGGCACGAAACGTCAATAGTGCCGCCGTCGCACCGCCCACCAAGCCAACGCGAACGGCACCAGCGCCCAAGTGGGCACGAGTCGAGGGCACGATGATGTCGCAGGCCAACGCCAGCCCCAGTCCCGCGCCGATCGCCGATCCGTCAACGGCCGCGACAATGGGCTTGGGGAATCGAAGCATCTGTTCGAATAACTCCGTCAAATGCCACCAAGCGGCGTGCCACTGTCCGAGCGCCTCTTCGGTCGGCAAAGCTGCGATCTCGCCAAAGACACGCAAGTCGATTCCCGCGCAGAAGTGTTCCCCGGATCCGGCCAGCACCACGGCGCGGACTCGCTTTTCTTGGTGGACATCCGAGAAAGCCGTCTTCAGGTCGTCGATCAATTGTGGATTGAGCGAGTTTCGCATGCCCGCGCGGTCCATTAACAGCGTTGCGACGTTTTCGTGGATCTTCACGTCGACGTACTGCATGGCGGTGACTCCAAATCGGGGCGTTTGTTCTCCAGCGGCATTGCTAGCCGCCTTGTGGGCTTTGACGAAAGTTTAGCATCACGGGCACAGCCAGGAACCGACCACGACATCCATTTCCTTCGCGCATAAAAAAAGCCTCGGAAACTTTCGTTTCCGAGGCTCTCAGATTTTCAGACGCCCGCCTTTGGCGGGCAACGATTCAGACTACTGGCAGTTGGTGCAACCAGCACCTGTTGCCATCGGAGCCGATTCCGTCATGACTTCGCCGCCGTAGCTGCCGCCGTCCATGATGACTTCGCCGCTGCCGTAGCTGCTGCTGTCCATCATGACGCCAGTGCTCATTGCAGGTGCCGAGTTGTAAACCGGAACGGTTACAGTGGTCGGAACCGAAACGCACTTACGAACTTGAACAGCCTTCATCGACTGGACCGGGACACAAACCGAGTAGGTTTCCGGAACTTGTTCGGTGATGTTTTCATAAACAGTCACGTTGTAGTTACGGGTACGGGTTTGTGGCACGTTGACGGTGTAGGCAACTTCGCGTGAACGCTGTTGCGTTTCCATGCGTTGCTTGGTGACCGTGTTGGTGCGGGTTTCCGTCGTGTAGGTCGTCTTGGGAACCATGCGAGTGCGTGTTTCCAAGCGAGTCTTCGTCACAGGAACGCTGCGGGTACGGGTTTCGCTAACCATGGTGGTGTAAGGAACCGTACGCGTACGTTCTTCGCTGCGGTACTTGGTGACGTCGCGGCTACGTTGCTCTTGACGAGTACGTTGTTGCGAAACCATGCGAGTACGAGTTTCGGTCGACATCTCGGTGTAGTTGACCGTACGAGTGCGATCTTCGACGCGAGTACGGGTAACCGGAACCATACGTGACCGAGTTTCGGTCGACATCGTGGTCACAGGAACTTCGCGGGTGCGAGTTTCCAGGCGAGTCTTTTGAACCGATACCATGCGAGTGCGATTTTCGGTGCTCATCGTGGTCACAGGAACTTCGCGGGTGCGAGTTTCCAAGCGAGTGCGAGTAACAGGAACTTCGCGAGTCTTGGTTTCGGTGCGGTAGTTGGTGACAACATAGTCACGCGTACGCTGTTCCTGACGCGACTTTTGTACTTGAACAGTGCGACTGCGTTGTTCGGTACGGTACTTGGTCACGTTGACCATGCGAGTACGCGTTTCGGTACGGCAACGTTGGACAGGAACCATGCGGGTTTGAGTCTGCGTGGTGTAGCTGGTCGTTGTGTACGAGTAAGGAACTTGTTGCGATTGACGTTGGTAGGTCGTCGTTGGAACTTGCTCGGTGACCATGTTGGGCACATAGACTTGACGGTAAGAAACCGTTGGGCCACAAGCAGCGCCAGCACCCATGCCGCCGCCCGAGCTCATGCCCGAACCGCCGCAGCCGTCGTCGCAACCGCTGTTGCAGGTCGAAACACAGCAGCAACAACCGCAGCCGTTTCCGCTTCCCGAGCCAACAACGCCGCCCATCGATCCGCCGACGACACCGCCGCCATAGGACGCTCCGCCGCCGCTAACAACGGCTTGGCACTGGTAGCTGCCAAGGTCCTTCGTTACGGTTCGCATCGAAGTAACCGGAACACACTTGGTTTCGGTGCGATACGCAGTCTTGGTTTCTTGAACCGGAACTCGCACGGTGTAGTTTTGTGCGACTTGTTCGGTGTAAGGAACTTGGACGGTGTAGTTTTGAGCGACTTGCTCGGTGTAAGGAACCGTCACGCTGTACGGTTGCTCGAGGGTCTCGGTGTAAGGAACGTTGACCATGTAAGTTTGGGTCTTGGTTTCTTGGTAAGGAACCTGAACCGTGTAGCTTTGGGTCGACGTTTCGGTGTAAGGAACCGAGACTTGGTACGATTCGGTGCGGGTCGAGGTGACCGGTACTTGGACCGTGTAAGTTTGCTCGATTTGCTCGGTGTAAGGAACCGAAACTTGATACGACTCGGTGCGAGTCGAGGTTACCGGTACCGTCACTTGGTAAGTCTGTTCGACTTGCTCGGTGTAGGGAACGCTAACTTGGTAAGTTTCTTCACGAGTCTTTTGAACAGGAACTTGAACTTGGTAGCTCTGTTCGACTTGCTCGGTGTAAGGAACCGTAACGGTGTAGGCTTCTTGTTCGGTGTAAGGAACTGAAACGGTGTAGGTTTCAGTACGCTCTTCCGTCTTTGGAACCGACACTTGGTAGGTTTGTTCGACGGTTTCGGTGTAAGGGACCGAAACTTGGTACGACTCTTCGACCTGGGTCGTTACCGGAACTTGTACGGTGTAAGGCACTTCTTCGGTGTAAGGGACGCAGACCTGAACGTTGTACGATTCCGTACGAGTTTGGGTTTGCGGCACGTTGACCGTGTAAGTTTGTTGACGGGTTTGGACCTTGGCCACGCGGCGGGTCACGTTTCGCATACGCGTTTGCGTTTGCTGCTGATACGATGTGGTCGGAACCATTTGGGTTTCGGTCACATACTGCGACTGCATGACAGTTCGCGTTTCGTACGAAACGCTGGGACCACAAGCTCCGCCTGAGGCGCCGCTTCCGATACCATATGCACCGGCATCGCCGCTGCTGTAGACGACGCTGCCGCCGCCACTACCCATGGCGACGCCGCCACTTGTGACACAACCAGAGCCACTTTCGCAGCCTCCACATTCGCCACATCCTGCTTGGGCATTAACAGCGAACAACAACGCTGCAACGAGCCCGAAAACGGTTTTTAACACTTGTGCTCTCATCTTGGGGAACCCTCCGGAAACATCTCACAGCACGTGAGGCCACAGAAGAAATACGAGGAAGTTTTAACGGCTGCGTAAGCTAGGCGATTAAGGCTAGCGACTGCTCATGGTAAAGCCTGTACACCTAAAGTCAACAAGCACAGAAATGGTATTTCTGAAAAATGGCAAATTGTTAGCCGCGATTTTGGGTAACGGGTGCAGTTGTTTTGTGCGTGCGATCCGACGGGTCAGATGACTGCAATTCATTGTGATCCGAAGGCTTTTACCCGGATTCTCGTTCGGCGTGCGGGCTGCCAAAGCCAGTCTGCGATCGGTGACGAGTGAGGTCCAAAAGTCTTCGCGAGGCGGGTGCGCGACCCGTTGCCCAGCGGGAGAGCAGCTATTGAACACGAGGTCTTCCAGCGATTTGGGACGTAACAGAGGGATACCGGTGCGTGGGGCCGTTTGATTTTACCGGACATTCCATGAAGGTGAAGGATCCAGCCTCCAGCGGCATCGCAGAATCCGTGTTCGGCAGTGTCAGCCCATCTTGGAATGATTCGCGGTCACGGATAAGCCATCGAATCCGAATGACTGATGTTGGCGGTCGATGCGGTTTACTGGTTGGTATTTTTCCTTATTGGTCGGCTAAGGGCAGTGCTTCGTTCCGAGATGTTCGCGGCGTCGTCTCAGGTGCTTTCGTGCTATTGAAAATTCGCCGGTTGCATCGACGAAACGATGGACAGTCGAGTTAGGCTCGTTGGTTTGCCGATGCTGATAAGGGTCGAAAGCATCGCTTCTGTTTCGGGTTCGAAATTGGTCATTCATTTCGGATTGTCGGGTGAGAAGCTGTGACAGGAATCTGCTTTCGTCCTATGATGCTAAGAAATGAAACCGATGCGTTTACACATGCTTCGCGACCACGCGATAGCGGGAGTGGACCGATGAACCGATCGCCACAGGCGACGCAGGCAAATGCTAACCCTCGCAAATACATTTGCGTGGGCGATCCGCGGACTTTGCCTGGCGATATCGATCCGGACTCCATCATTGTCGTCGATACGTCCGTTGCCGTCGTCGACGAGCTCAGCGAAGCGAACGTGGATGGCGTTTGGATCGCTCGCGATCAGTTGCCCCAGTTAAGCGAGTTGCGGGGGATCGCACAAAGTGGCTTGATGTTGCGGGACATGCCCGAGGGGGTCGCGCTGCTTGATTCCGACATTCGCCTGCTGTGGGGGAACCGCCGGTTGATCGAGTGGGCCGGTCGGAAAGACACTGACATCACAGGCATGAATTTCTACGAGTTGTTGTCCAATCCGGAAATCATGGGGCCGGACTTCTGTCCATTCCACACGGCGCTGGCAACCGGCGAAGAAAGCAACAGCACCCTGCACACGGACCAGAACCGGTACTTTCAAGTTCACGCGGCACCGCTGGTCCAACCGAGTCATTCGCGGCAATTGATTGTCACCGTCAGTGACATCACCGAAGAAATTTTGCAGCAGCAGAAACTGGAGGCGATCCACAAGGCGGGCCGCGAGCTGGCGGATCTTCGTCCGACCGAAATCTTCATGATGGAAGTTGACGAGCGAATCGAATTGCTCAAAGAAAATATCCGTCACTATCTGAGTGACTTATTGAATTTCGAAGTCATTGAAATTCGCTTACTCGAACACGCGACGGGTAACCTGGTGCCGCTGCTAAGCGTCGGTATCGACCAGGACGCAGCCGATCGGCAGTTGTTTGCGCATCCACACGGTAACGGGGTCACGGGATACGTCGCGGCGAGTGGTTCGCCGTATGTGTGTCAGGATGTTGAGAACGATCCGCTGTTTATTCCCGGCGTCGTGACGTCACGAAGTTCGATCACGGCGCCGCTGATCCTACACGATCAAGTGCTTGGTACGATCAACGTCGAGAGTCCTGAATCAAACGCTTTCGGCGATAGCGATCTGCAGTTTTTGGAAATCTTCGCACGCGACGTGGCCTTCGCGCTGAACACGTTGGAATTGTTGGTCGCGCAGAAGGCCAACACGGCCCAACAGAGTTGTGATGCAATTCACAGCGCCGTTGCGATGCCCGTTGACGAAATTTTGAACGACGCCGTCAACGTGATGGAAGACTACATCGGGCACAGCCCCGAAGTCGTTGAAAGGTTGCAGCGGATCCTTCAAAACGCGCGAGATATCAAGCACACGATCCAGCAGGTCGGTCAAAAGATGACACCGTTGGAAGCCGTTCCCGTCGGCATTGAATCGTCTCAACACGCGGGACTTCGCGGCAAGCGAATTTTGGTCGTCGATGCCGACGAACCCGTGCGAGAGGACGCCCACCGTTTGCTTGAACGTTACGGCTGTGTTGTCGAAACCGCTCACAAGGGCGACGAAGCGGTTTGGATGGTCCGCAACAGCGGCGCCGCGGGACGTTACGACGTCATCATCAGCGACATTCGATTGCCCGATTACAGCGGGTATCAGTTGATGTTACGACTTGGCGATCTGATGGAGCATGTGCCGATGGTCTTGATGACCGGGTTTGGATACGACCCTGGGCACTCGATTGTGAAGGCCCGCCAGGCCGGGCTGCCACCGAAATGTGTGCTTTCGAAACCGTTCCGACTGGATCAGTTGATCGACGTGATCAAGACAAGGTTGGAAGTCGGCGGTGCGGCGGAATCAGAATCGGCAGCTCCGACAAACGAGTAGTCTTCGTATGTTACTTGCGTTGCTCTTCCATTTCTTGAATGTATTGCCGCAGCCGCTCGAGTTCGTCTTCAGTGCCCTTGAGCTTCAGCATGATTTCGACCCGTTTTAACAGTTCAATCTTGTTGACAGGCTTGCTCAAGAAATCATCCGTGCCTGCTGCAACGGCCCGTTCGTGATCGCCCAACTCGTTCAGCGCCGTCACCATCAGCACCATCACTCGGCGGAACTCGGGCGAGTCCTTCAGCCGTTTGCAGACTTCGAACCCGCTCAACTTCGGCATCATCACGTCAAGCAGCACTAGGTCGGGCTTGAACGATGCGACTTTGTCGAGCGTGTCCTGGCCGTCAACGGCGGTTTCGAGTTCGCAATCGACGCCGACGAGGTAGGCCTCCAGCAGTTCGCGGTTGGCGTCGTTGTCGTCGGCGATCAGAATTCGATTCATGGTTACCCTTCGTGCACCCGCGACGCCGCTCGCGGGATCCAACTGCATGGCAGTGGAAACGTGAAACCCGCGAGCGGCGTCGCGGGAGCCCATCGAGTTTTCCGTTAGCTCGCAGGCACCATCACCGCATCGCGGCCGGCCGGTACGGGGAACTGTTCACACATTTCTTTGATGTCGCCACGGATGCTTTCCAGCAGCGAGGCGTCGTCGGGGTTCGACAAGGCTTTCGCGATCCAACTGCCGACGCGTTTCATTTCTGCGGTGCCCATACCGCGAGTCGTCAGCGCCGGCGTGCCGATACGAATGCCCGATGGATCGGCCGGACGCCGCTGGTCAAACGGGATCATGTTCATGTTGACCGTGATGCCGCACTGGTCGAGCGCCTCTTCGGCTTTCTTGCCACCCAGACCCACGGCCGTCACGTCCACCAACATCAAGTGGTTGTCGGTGCCACCGCTGACCAATCGCAATCCGGCGGTCATCAAAGTCTCGGCAAGGGTCTTGGCGTTGTCCACGACCGCTTGGCCGTACGCCTTATAATCGGGACGAAGTGCTTCGCCAAAGCAAATCGCTTTCGCGGCAACCATGTGCATCAGCGGACCGCCTTGTGTGCCGGGGAACACATTGCGGTTGACCAGCTTCAAGTGCTCTTCCTTGCAAAGGATCAAGCCGCTGCGCGGTCCACGCAGCGTCTTGTGCGTCGTCGTGGTGACGTAGTCGGCGTAGGGCACGGGGCTGTTGTGGATGCCGGCGGCAACCAATCCGGCATAGTGCGCCATGTCGACCATCAGCTTCGCACCGACTTCGTTTGCGATCTCGGCAAACTTGTCGTGAGGGATCTCGCGAGGGTACGCGCTGGCACCCGCCACGATCAGTTTCGGCTTGTGCTCGCGAGCCATCTTGGCGATTTGGTCAAAGTCCAGCCGATGGTGTTCTTTATCGACGCCGTAGTTGATGAAGTTGTACAGCCGACCGCTGATGTTCAACTTCATCCCGTGGGTCAAGTGTCCACCTTGAGCCAAATCCAAGCCCAGGACGGTGTCACCGACCTCCAAGCACGACAAGTAAACGGCTGTGTTGGCCTGAGAGCCGGCGTGCGGCTGGACGTTGGCGGCTTCGGCGCCGAACAATTCCTTGGCTCGGTCGATCGCGATCGTTTCGACCACGTCAACGTGCTCGCATCCGCCGTAATATCGTTTGCCGGGATAGCCTTCGGCGTACTTGTTGGTTAGCACGCTGCTGGCGGCCTGCATGATCGCCACGCTGGTGTAATTTTCACTCGCGATCATCTCGAGGCCTTCCTGCTGGCGGACGGCTTCGGCTTCGATCGCCGCCCAAACGGCGGAGTCTTGTTGGGCCAGCGGATTCATTTGACGAGTCTCTTGGATCATGAAACTGGGTGGAAATGAGGAATAGGTGGGCGAATGGACGGTTTTTGGTTGCCTGGCCCAAGGCATGTGCTGGCGGATTCGAGGGCCGACGCAAGGGCGTCCAACAGGAACCATCCAGTGGGTTGGCGTGCCGAAGATTGTCGGCCTCACAGCGAAAACCGTCAATGTCGTCGCATTCATCACCGGCCAGAATCGTTTTATTCGTCACCGGCGAAAGCAACTCGCCGGGGTTTGACGCCTTGGTGTAAGATTAATCGGTTCGGATTTGGCAAACTTTGCCGAATAAACCGGGGCCCAATCGTTCGGGGGCCCGATGATCCGGGGGACTTCGGCGAAACGGTTCCGCCCACCCCTCCTCTCCCTATGAAAGCTCCAGTGCTCGGAATGAAATACTTGCCTCGCCTCTCTGCCGCCGTTTTGGCTCTGGTGTCATTCGCTGCCGCCACATCGGCCCGCGCCGCCGACCTGCCGTCCTTCGACAAGGTTTCCGAGGGCTACGAGCAGGTTGAGGTTTCCGACCAACAAGCAACCAAAGGGCTGTTTAACGTCTGGAAACGTGACAAAGACTCTCAGTTGATTGGCGAGTTGCCAAAAAACTTCGCCGGCAAGAACTATTTCATCGCCCTGACCGTCAGCAGCGGTGACCTGTACGCCGGTTTGCAATCGGGCGACTGGGTCGTCCAGTGGCGCCGCTATGACGATCGATTGGCCTTGATCGCGCCGAACCTGCGAACGCGCGCGACGGGCGATGCCGAAAGCAAAGCGTCGGTCAAACGACTGTTCACTGATACCGTCATGTTGGACGTTCCGATCTTGGCGATGGGCCCCAATGGCGGTCCCGTCATTGATATGGACGCGTTGTTGATCGGACACGCGACCAAGTTTTTCGGCCCGTCCGTTCGTGTCAGCAATCCACGCATCAACGAATTGAAGTCGGCCAAGGTCTTCCCCGAGAACGTCGAAATCGCGTTCGATATTGTCAATGGCGGACGCAACATCGACGGCAGCGGCAAGCTGCAAACCATTCACTATTCCTTTAGCGAAGTCCCCAGCACGTCGGGTGGCTACAAGCCGCGCGATGCGGACGAGCGAGTCGGTTACTTCACGACGACGTATTCCGATTTGTCGCAATACAAAGATGACGATACGCAAGTCCGATACATCAATCGGTGGCACTTAGAGAAACGCGACTCGAAACTTTCGCTTAGCCCGCCCAAAGAACCCATCCGTTTTTATGTCGAACACACCGCGCCGGTCCGATACCGTCGCTGGATCAAAGCCGGCGTCGACTACTGGAACAAAGCATTCGAAAAAGTCGGCATCGTTGACGCAATCGTGATCGAGTACCAAGACGCCCAGAGTGGCGTTCACATGGAAAAGGATCCCGAGGACGTTCGATACAACTTCATCCGTTGGCTGAACAACAACATCGGCACCGCGATCGGACCAAGCCGTGTGCATCCCGAAACCGGTGAGATCTTGGACGCCGACATTGTGCTGACCGACGGTTGGATTCGTCACTTCAATTTCAACTACGAAGACCTGATGCCCAAATTGGCGATGGAAGGCTTCTCGGCCGAAACGTTGTCATGGCTGGGCACGCACCCGACTTGGGATCCACGAGTCCGTATGGCACCGGCCGAGCAAGCGAACTTTCGACGCGCCGAATATGCTCGCCAAGCACAGCAGCCGATGGGCGGTTTCGCAATGGCCGGCGCCGACCCGGCGCTGTTGGGCGATGACGAATACGATGGTCTGTTCGGATCGGTCAGCCAGAAGAACGGTCTGTGTATGGCCGCATCCGGTCGCAGTCTTGATCTGGCGTTCGCGCGAATGGATTGGGGGCTGACCCTGATGGCGGACGAAGAAGCTGCCAAGAAAAAGAAGAAAGACGATGAAGACAAGGCCGACAAAGATGGCGAAAAAGCCGACGCATCGAAGAAAGATGGTGACGCCGAAGAAGACGATGCCGAAGAAGCTGACAAAGACGACGATTTGGATGACGAAGACGCCGACGATAAGGACGCGAAAAAAGTCGGTGACAAAGATGCCGATGACGAGAAGAAAGAAGACGAACACCTGCTCGACGGCATGCCAGAATGGTTCGTCGGGCCTCTGTTGGCCGACTTGGTCGCGCACGAAGTCGGGCACACACTCGGTTTGCGTCACAACTTCAAAGCATCGTCGCTGTACACCCTCGACGAAATCAACAGCGAAGCGTTGAAGGGTAAGAAGACCATCGCCTCATCGGTCATGGATTACACGCCGATCAACTATCGATACGATTCGGGCAACGCGCAAGGCGATTACGCGATGATCGACATCGGCCCGTATGACTTCTGGGCGATCGAATACGGTTACACGTTCAAGGACAAGGAACTGCCAAAGATCCTGAGTCGTTGTACGGAGCCCGAGCTGCAATACGCCACCGACGAAGACACCACGGGCCCAGACCCGCTGGCTCGCCGGTACGACTTTGCCAAAGATCCGCTCGCCTATGCAAACGAACAAATGAAGTTGGTCAAGCTTTACCGCGAACGAATCTTGGACAAGTTTGTCAAAGAGGGTGACACGTGGGGCAAGGCGCGACGTGGCTACGAGTTAACGTTGGGATTGCAAACGAAAGCGTCCAGCATGATGGCCAATTGGGTCGGCGGAGCATTTGTCTATCGTGACAAGAAAGGCGATCCCGGCGATCGTCCCCCGGTCGAAGTCGTGCCTGCCGACCAGCAACGTGCGGCGCTGAAGTTCGTGATCGATTCAGCATTCTTCGACGAGGCATACGGGTTAACGCCGAAATTGCTGGAACGAATGAGTGTTGATAAATGGATCGACGGCGGATTCCATTCGTCGATGTCATCGGAAGCAACGTGGCCAATCCACGACCGGATCTTGGGCGTCCAAGCATCGGCGCTAACATGGTTGATGAATCCGACGACCCTGCGCCGCGTTTACGACAACGAATTGCGTTTGCCCGAAGACGAGGACGCGCTGACGTTGCCCGAGTTGTTGGCCACGATCAATGCCGCTGTTTGGGGCGAACTGAAGAAAGAATGCCCCGAAGGTCGCAACGATCGCAAGCCGATGATTTCCAGCCTGCGTCGTAACTTACAACGCGAGCATATGCAGCGGTTGCTGGATTTGGTCCTGGAATCGTCGGACGATACGGCCGCGTACAAGCCGATCAGCAATCTGGCTCGCATGGAACTTCGCACGTTGACCGAAGACATCGACGCGTCGCTTGAAAAGTGTGGCGACAAGATGGACGCGTACACCAAGGCGCACCTTTCGGAAACGAAAGAGCGAATCGATCGGGCGCTCGAGGCCGGCTATACCTACAACGCAGCCTCGGCCCAGCAGCCTATGATGATGTTCATGCTTGGCAAAGAAGCCAAGTAACTGGCTGGTAGACGAACGATGCGTCCCGCGGTAACGTCCGCGGGACGCTCACTCTTCGGTGTTCGGTTGTTTGACCATCACGATCTTTTCGGCCTTTCTGCCGACCTCGGCATACATCCGATCGACCAAGTTTTGGTCGTAGATCGTGACTTCCTTGTCACCGATCTCGTAGTGAAACGGTCCACCATCAAACGCCGCGGTTTCTGATTGCGCCAGTCCCACATCGGCCAAGTCGGAGAGCGACTCCGGCCATTTGTCGAACTTCGATTGATAGTCGCCGATGGCAACGACCGTTCGTGTGAACCGGTGTTCGTTGGCCGTGCGCCGAAACGCACTGGCGAACGATTGGTAGGCTGGCGCGACCATGGCCATGATCCAATCGCTGTCCAGTGTGGCAAGCTGCATCCAGCGATCGATCGACGCGTTTTTCGATGAGTTGTTCGATGCCGAATCTGATGCCAAGCGATTGTTTGCCCGTTCGACATCTTCGACGTGTCGCGACGTCCCGGCACCGCGCACCAACGCCAACGAATGTTGATTCTCGACGATGGCCCGCAGCGTGCTGGGTGAAAACTGAAAGGGCATCGTTGGAATTCCCGTATGCCTCGCCATGCCACCGAGGTCGTTGGCAACGATCGCCGGCAAAATGCAAAGCATTTCTGCTTCCATCGATTGCTGCCAAGCGTCGTCCCAATCAATCGGCTTGGAAATGATCGTCGTCAGTTGCCGCCGCTCGTCGTCGGACCAAATGCCATTCGCCGTCGATTCCCGTACGTCGTTCAGCATGATCGAATAGCACGCGATGCGAACCAATTCGTCGACCAGGAACGACGACTGATAGTTTCGACCGAACAACCGATCGGACATCTCCAGCATCCTGATCGCTCGGGCGTTTTCGCCTTGATGGACTGCGTCCAAAAACGAGTAGTGCAAGACTCGGGCGACCGACCGCATTTGCTGGACTTCGTTCAGATTCGTCGTCGTTCCTTCAAACACAATCGGCACCCATATGGTTTCATCCGAATCCATCAACGGTTCGATTTGTTCCAGTATCGGCTTCGCATCGCTTGCATACCGTGACATGATCTCGGCGACCGGCCACGTTTGACCGGGGGGGACCAAGTCGTCGTAGCTTTCGTCACCATTGGACCACGCGAACGGTCCGCCGTACTTTGCGTTGTGCGCTTCCGAAGCAGCCAAAACGGCTTTCCAGGTCGCCGTCGATTCGTCGGATGTCCGTTCGTCGTACAAACGAGGCATCGTCGAATAATTGAGCGTCTTGCCCGGGCCGACGATGATCTCAACCGCTTCGTCCAGCTTCGCACGTTCGGATCGCCACTGCAGCATGCTGGCGGCAAACATTCCGCACAAAATCAAAAGCGGTAGCACAACGATCGCATAGTGCGCGGTGTCGCGGCCGGTTCGGTGGTGCCGGGTCATCGTTGAGATTCCTTCGCGGGTGTGGCGGATTCGGTCTTCATGCGTTCGATGTTTTCTTCCCACGGCATGCCCCAGAACTGGCCCGGCGAACGGACCGCGGTTCGAATCAATTCGATGGCCGCGTGCTTCCGGAATCGGGGTGCGTAGGGGCCGTACTCGAATGCAACGAAAGGTGACACTTGATAGGTATGCATCTCGCGCTGCCAATCGCTTTCGGTGGGATCTTCGCTCGCTCGCAGTGCTGTCGCGACGATCGCTTCGGAGCGTGCCCTTTGCACCCATGATGCCAGGTAGCTCGATTGAAGGGACAAGCCCATGTCGATCACGTTGCTGTCTTTCGAGTTTCGATTGCCGAACTCCTGAGTCGCCCACGAACCCAGAACACCCCCACGACGCGCCGCGTTTCGGGTCGCCTTGTCGGAAAGGTGATTGAGCGTGGTTCGATAGGCGTCGCTGGTTCGATGCGAATCCGCGTTGGATGCACTCAAGGCGTTTTCGATCCAGATTTCGATCACGTCCGCAAAGTCTTGGTCTCGCCACGTACTGTTCTTTCGTAGCGATCCAGCGATCTCGGCAGCCGCGATCAACCACGGTGAAAACGCCTCCCAATCATTGTCCGCATCGAATTGCAGTTGGACCAACATCAAATGGTCGAAAATTCGGTCAAGGTCCGACGCTTCCATGGTCCCCGGAACATCGGGGCGATTGCGAAGGTCGGCTATCGCCGGAATCAAATCGATCGGCTTGGTCGATGGCTGATCGAGCCATTTCAGAACGGTTTCGATGGGTACGGGGGAGTCTTGTTTGGCCCGGTCAAAGACCACGCTGTCCTTTCGGCCCAGTCGTATCGGGAAGGGATTCGCAACCGCCTTGCGGATCGATTGCCCCTCGGCCAACAGCGGCTTTCGCGTCGAGGTTGTCATGCCGGGGATCTGGCGGATTTGCCAAGCCACGCGTGCGATCGGCAGGCCGAATATCAACGCGGCCACAATCACGGCTAACACCATCGACATCGGTCGATCACGCTTGTCCATGAACTTGGGCATCAACCACCACGTGGCCAGCATCGGCAACAGGGATCCAATCACAAGAATCCAAATCGGAGTCCCAAGGGCAAATGCCGCCCATGCAAACCAACCCAACGTCATCGCCGCGACGATGGGGCTGACGATGAACGACAGCACCTTGGTGCGAAACAACTGGCTGGTCCACTGAGAAACCGAATACACGACCCCGCCCACCAGCGTCATCATCAACAGCGAAGGAACCAGTGGGGGTTGATGCCTCGAAGTGTCGTGCTGCATCCGCCACGATGCGAACACCATGTAAACGATCAAACAAAATGCCAACGTTGCCGACGGGACCGCGTGTCGGGCCAGATAGACCTTTGTGGGGGACACTCCCCGGTCGGCCAAGAAACGCAACCGGTCGGCCGACCCGTCATTCTGGAATACCAACACACCCAACCATGACATTGCCAGCATGCCGGCCAGCACCAGCAGTGGCGAGAATGATCGCAGCATGCTGTTGGACTGCATCGTTGCCGGAAGGGTGGGCACGATCAGTCCAGCCAAAACCAGTGCGATGGTAAGTCCCAACGCAAGCGGCGCCGATCGAATCGATTGCCAAATCATCGATGACCAGGATGAGCCGAGTTGTGGTGCCGAGGACCAGAATGATGAAGGTGGTGCTATCGCCGGATCTGGACGATCGAAATGTTCGCCGGCGGCTTGGGGCTGAAGCGTCTTCATCGCCGCACGGTAAGATCGCCATCCGATGATCCCCGTCAAAATCGCGGTGATCAGAAACGTCACTCCCTGCAAGTCCGCCGATCCGCTGGTGCGATTGCGGACAAAGTCGATTGTCCAGCGAAAGCCTTCGGTGAAAATCACCGGCAGCGCCGCCAGGAACATCACCAGCATGATCGCGTGAAATTGATCCTTCACTTTCCACGAAGCGTAGAATCCCGCCAGCATCAAATAGACGCTGTACAGAAGCCAGAACGGATAGCCGATCGGTGCATTTGATACGCCGGGCACGCTACCCAATCGCCAACGCGAAATTGCCGGTCCCGAGTAATCCGTCAATGACAAGCACACCGCGGCAAACGCCCACATCGCGACAAGTCCCCACGAAGCGACGATGATCTTCACTGCGACCCACTTGGTCGGTGCAAGCGGAAGCGACGACATCCAATCGATCGTTCGATGTTCGCGTTCCTGGCCGACCAGGACGGCGCCGGCACCGACGGCAAACAGCAGCGGGAAAACCAGCGGAACCAACCGTTCCAGGTCATTGATGGGGCCGTTCATCCTTAGCGTCACCTGGCTCGAAAAAGTGCTGATGACAAACAGCAGCACTGCGACGCCGATCAGCAAGCCAACAAGCGGAATCAGCATCCGGAACTCTTTCCACCACAACCAGCGGTTCCGGCTGACGAGAGAATCGATCACGTTCATTGAACCGCCTCCCTCACGGGGACGCTCGCTATCGACGGCTGCGCCGGTAACTCACCGGATGTACAGGCCACAAACGTTTCCTCCAGCGTCGCGACGCGGTGACGAACATCAACGACTCCGGGTGTTCTGCGCAGTTCGTCGATCATCGAAGGATCGAGATGGCGGACAAAAATTTGCCTCTGCGCCCCAGCCGTTTCTTCGCTCAGTACTTGTGCCGGTTCGGGCATCACCGCGATCGCCCGCAGCGGATCGTCGACGTCGACGACAACCTGCCAGATCGATTGACGAATTTCGGCAAGCGGACCGTGTAATACGATCTTGCCTCGATGCAAAATGGCGATCGTATCGGCGACACGTTCGACTTCACTGATTTGGTGGCTCGACAGAAATACCGTTCGTCCCGTCGCCGCTCGATCGATCATGCTCTCTAAGAAACTGCGACGCACCTTCGGATCCAATCCCGACGTCGGTTCATCCAAAATCAACAGCGCTGGGTCATGGGCAAGCGACAACGACAGGGCGACTTTGGCTCGTTGTCCCTTGCTTAGATGCTTGATCTTTTGATCCGCCGTGATTTCGTAGCGACGGATCGATTCCTCGTAACGCGTCAGAAACTCGCGATCGTAGAACGATGCCGCGAAGCCACCGATTTGGGCAACCGTCATCCAATCGTAAAGCGCCGGCGAATCCGACACATAACCGATGCTGCGCCGCACCGCGAGCGGGTCTTTTGATGGATCAACGCCAGCGACGGTACAGGCACCGCTGGAAGGCTTTTGAAATCCCGTCAGGATCCGAATCAGCGTGGTCTTGCCCGCGCCGTTTTCACCCAACAACGCGAACACCGTACCCGGTTCGATTTGCAGATCGACGCCGCGGAGGGCTTCACAGCGACGAAAGTGCATCGTCAATTGCTTGGCCGTGATGACTGGTTGCATGACGTTAGCCCTTCGTGCTGGGAGATTTCGTGTTGGGAGATGAGGAGTCGCCGTTGGCGTCGACGTGTACCATCGGCGTCGTTTTGGCCAGCTTCTTCAATTCGCTATCGATGATCGACTGGATCTTCGACGCATCGAGGCCGGCATTCCACGCTTCGGCTAGTGCTTCGCCGATCCGATCGGCAATCACACCGTCGCGGTCCCGCCGGCACAGCGCCGCGGCGCCGGTGGCGATCACCATCCCGCGACCGCGAAGTGGTTCGATGACCCCATCGTTTTGAAGTTCCGTAAAGGCCCGGGCGACAGTGTTGGGGTTGATGGCGAGTTGCCCGGACAAGACACGGCCGCTGGGCAAGAGTTGCCCTGGTCGCATCGATCCCGCCGCGATCGCCGCTTTGATTTGACGCACGATCTGCAAATAGATCGCGACGTCCGAATGAAAATCGATTGACAAAAACATGGCACCCTCGGGCAAGAGCCTCGGTCGCGTGGTTCACTAGTGCGATAGTACACCAGGCGCAGGAGCAAAGTCAATCGTTTTTGGGTACTTTTTTCTAGCCGTTTTGCCGTGGTAGCTAACGAGGCTTCGTCATCAGCAGTCGATAGTGGCCGGCGCCCAGAAAATCGTCGAGTCGTTCTCGCAATTCGGGCGTGATGTCGACTCTCGATTTATCGGCTTTCAAGTGAACCGACTCGCCGTCTTTCAGTTGGATCGTGAACAGCAGTTCTTGCGTTCCCGGGTAGCCTCGCACGATCTCTTTGAGCCGCGTGACGGTTGGTCCGTCGTGCTCGTTCTCGTTCAATCGAATTCGCATGCCGTGGGTGTAGCGAGTTTCAAGATCGGTGAACGGGATCAGTTCGTCGATGATCAGGTTGGCTTCATCCCCACCACCGCGACGGTCAACCTTTCCGCGGGCCAGCACGACGGCGTCGGGGATCACGCGGTCGCCCCAGTCGGCGAAACCTTTCGGCCACAGGATGCAGCGTATCGCGCCTTGCATGTCTTCCAAATCGAAGTTGGCATACTTCGACGGTTGCCCTGGTTTTGGGCTTTTGGTGTGAGCGATCTTGACGCTGCTGATCATGCCGCCGAGAACGACTTCCGCGCGATCTTTGACGTTCGCCAATTTGTCGGTCATGTGGGTGCGGAAGGTAGACAATCGCTGCTCAAACTCAGCAAGCGGGTGGCTTTCTAAGTAGAAGCCCAGGACTTCTTTCTCGGCAATCAGTTTCTCTCGCTCGGGCCACTCGTCGATTTCGGGCAATGGCGCCGGCGCCGCGTCGTTGGCTTCCACTTCTTCGTCATCGAACGCGCCGAACAGGCTCGTTTGTCCACTCTTTTTGTCGGCTTGCACCGCTGCGCCGGCTTGAACCGCGCGTTCGATGGCAGCGGCCAACTGGCTACGTTTGGCGCCAAAGCAGTCCATCGCGCCGGCTTTGACCAGCGTCAGGATCGCGCTCTTGTTGCAAGCCGCCGGGTCGACGCGTTCACAGAAATCGAAGATGTCCTTGAATGGGCCGTTCTTCAAGCGTTCTTCTTCGATCGAAATGGCCGTTGCACCGCCGCACCCCTTGATCGCAGACATCGCAAAGAAGACTTGTTTGCCTTCGACCGAAAAATCGGCCGCGCTCTTGTTCACACAGGGCGCCACGACCTCGATCTCCATCCGATCGCAGTCTTCCATGTGTTCGACCATCGCATCCTTGCGAACAAAGTTGCGTCCCGAAATGTCGCTCGACAATAATGCCGCCATGAACTCGACGGGATAGTGAGCTTTCAGGTAGGCGGTCTGATAAGCAACCAACGCGTACGCGGTGCTATGTGATTTATTGAAGCCGTAGCCCGCAAACTTGACGATCAGGTTCCAGATGTCGTTGGCGTCTTTTTCGGCCAAGCCGTTTTCGACTGCGCCGACGATGAAAGCTTCGTGGTTTTGGTTGATCAGAGATTCTTTCTTCTTGCTGATCGCCTTGATGCAAGTGTACGCGTTGGCCAGCGGGATCTTGCCCAAGCGGTTCAGAATCCGCATGACTTGTTCTTGGTAGACCATGATCG
The DNA here is from genome assembly GCF_007860125.1 of Rubripirellula tenax. Taxonomy (NCBI): domain Bacteria; kingdom Pseudomonadati; phylum Planctomycetota; class Planctomycetia; order Pirellulales; family Pirellulaceae; genus Rubripirellula; species Rubripirellula tenax. Next base: position 346,739 of record NZ_SJPW01000003.1, on the reverse strand, counting down.
AGTTGGTCTCCTCCAGAACTTCCTTCAGCACCGGGTGCTTGTATTCGGGCTGTTGCCGACCGTGTTTGATGTTGACATAGTCATCGACCATGCCGCCTTCGAGCGGCCCGGGGCGGTACAGCGCCGCGGTCGCGATGATGTCGTTGAACTTGTCCGGCTTCATCCGACATAGCAGGTCACGGATGCCGCCCGATTCCAACTGGAAGACGCCCTTGGTTTCACCGCGCTGGAGCAGCGCGTACGATTCTTTGTCATCCAGCGGAAACTTCAGCGGGTCCACCACCTTGCCGGTCGTCTGCTCGATTAACTTCACCGTTCGCGACAAGATCGTCAGGTTGCGCAGTCCCAAGAAGTCCATCTTCAGCAGACCCGACGCTTCGACGTCGTTCATCGACCACTGTGTGATGACGTCCTGTTTACCGGGAACTCGCGTCAGGGGAACATATTCGGACAACGGTTTGTCCGCGATCACGACTGCCGCGGCGTGCGTGCCGATGTTGCGGGCGAGACCCTCGATCTTCATCGCCAAGTCGAGCAGTTCACGGATTTCCGGATCGCCGTCGTACGACATTTTCAAATCGGCACTCTTTTCGAGCGCCTTTTTGATCGTAATCTTCAGCTCGTCGGGGATCATCTCGGTGATTTGGTTCACTCGGCCCAGCGGCACCCCGAGGGCGCGGCCGACGTCCTTGATCGCCGCTTTCGCCGCCAAGGTTCCGAAGGTCCCGATTTGGCAAACCATTTCGCTGCCGTATCGCTCCTTGACGTAATCGATCACCTCGATTCGACGTTCTTTTTCGAAGTCGATGTCGATATCTGGCGGTTCGGTACGACTTTCGTCTAAGAACCGTTCGAACAGCAAGTCGTATCGCAACGGGCAAACGTGCGACATGTAAAGCGCGTAACAAACGATTGCACCGACACCGCTGCCCCGGGCCGTCGCCGAGATTCCGACGGATCGAGCGTGGTTGACGAAGTCCCAAACGATCAAGAAGTAAGTCGGATAGCCCAGCTTTTTGATCACATCGAGTTCGCGATCCAGCCTCGCCATCACCTCGTCGGATAGCTTTCCGTCGATGATCCGGTCGTTGTCATCTTCGTAACGTTCGAGCAAGCCTTTGATGCACAGTTCACGCAAGTAATCGAGCGGTGTTGCCTCGTTAGGGCATTCGAAGTTGGGGAAGAAGTATTTGTTGAACTCGATATTGATGTCGACCGAATCGGCGATTTCTTGGCTTCGCGCGCAGGCGTCTTCTAAGCCCGGAAAACTCTGGTACATCTGGTCGGGGCTGCGTAAGAAGAACTGGTCGTTCTCCATCTTCATCCGTGACGTATCCGTTCGGAAGCGTCCCGTGTTGATGCACAGCATGATGTCTTGGGCTTCGCTGTCCTCTTGATTGACGTAGTGACAATCGCTGGTCGCGACCAAGGGGATGCCCATGCGCTTGGACATCTCGACGGCGCCTTCCAATTGCAACCGCTGGATGTCGATGCCGTTGTTCATGATTTCGATGAAGTAACGATCGCCGAAGACGCCTTGGAACCAACCGGCGACGTCACGTGCTTCGCGTTCGACATCGGCGGTGTCGATGCCCTTCATCACGGCGCGGCTGAATTCGCTGCTGACGCATCCCGATAAACAAACGATCCCTTCGTTGTATCGCTCGAGAATTTCTTTGTCGATTCGCGGCTTGAAGTAAAACCCTTCCAACGATGCGGCGCTGGCCAATTTGATCAGGTTCTTGTAGCCGGTGTGATTCTTGGCCAACAGCGTCAAGTGGTAGCTGGCATCCTTGCTGCTGCTGGCGCCACCTTTTTCGAATCGCGATCCGGGCGCGATGTAGGCTTCGTATCCGATGATCGGATTGATCTGGGCGGCTTTGGCCTTGCGGTAAAATTCGAGCGCACCGTGCAGGTTGCCATGGTCGGTCAACGCCAGTGCATTCATCCCATGATCGACCGCCCGGTTGACCAAGCGGCCGATGTCACCGGCACCATCCAACAGCGAATAGTGGCTGTGGCAATGGAGGTGGACGAACGGCTTGATCGGCTGCTTTTCAGCCGATTCGGTGACCAAATCACTCATGGGAACATCCTTGCGCGAGCACGGAAAACACGGGGGCGAAGCGATTGGTTTAGCTTACCCCAGTGCCACCGGAAGGTCATCCCGCATTGACGCATCGCCGAAAGCGACTACTTCACGCTGCCAGCCGTCATGCCCGGCCAGTCGTCGGTGCGAAACGGTGTCATCGGCAGACCGGAGCTGCTTTGCATGTTGGCGACCGGGTTGTCGGCCCACGCGAATCGGACCGCCACAGGTGCTTCGACCGAATCGGCAGTGACTTCGATGGTATCCTTGCCGACAATCTTGGCGTTGGCAGGCACGAATTTTTTGTCCTCACCGGCAATCGTGAAACCAATCGGTTTGTTGACGTCGAAGGTATCCAGTCCGCCACCGACGTGATCGAATTTCACGACCGCTTTGTTGCCTTCGATTGTCACCGATCGGAAGGTCGGACTTTGGTAAGGAATGTTGTAGCCGTAAAGGTTCGCCAGTGGCCAACGCGCCAATCGCTTGGCAACGTCTTGTTTGTTTTTGGGGTGAATGTCCGATGCTTCGCCCAAGTCGGTGATGACGGCTTGGCCGGTGGCAGGCAGTCGCGACATTGTCATGGTTTGCGCTTCGCGAAGTTCTGCCCAATCGCTATCGCCGGGTTCGGCGGACTCTTGGCGGTAGTCCGCAAGTTGGACCCAGTAGAACGGAAAGTCGCCTTGGCCCCAATCGTCGCGCCACGTTTGAATCATCAATGGAAACAAATCACGATACTGATAGGCGCGAGAAGCATTGGTTTCCCCTTGGTACCAGATCGCACCACGGATCGTGTAGCCGATGATCGGGTTCAGAACACCGTTGTAAAGATTGGCCGGTCGATGTTGTCCGGTCAACGCGTCCTTGGGTGCAGCAGGCTGGCGACCCTTCTTGCCGTTCTCTTTCCATTTTGCAACGCGGTCTTTCCACTTGGCGACTTCCGCTTCATGGTCGTAAGTCTTGGCAAGCGTGTCCCATCGCTCGAGCAGTTCGCCATACTTGCCATCCGATTCCAGCACATCGCGCGGCACCCAAGCTTCGGCCGCCGAGCCGCCCCAAGCGTTGTCGATCAAGCCGACGGGAACGTCGAGCGTTTGATGCAGTTGGCGGCCAAAGAAATAGCCGACGGCGGAGAACTCTTTGACGCTCTCAGGCGTGCAATCTTCCCATTTTCCGTTGAAGTCATTTTGCGGTTCCTGTGTGCCGACCTGAGGCACCGAAATCAGTCGCAGGTTCGGGTACTTTGCCGTCAGCGATTCCAGATCGGGGTCGTTGGACCGACTAACGGTGAATCCCATGTTGGATTGGCCCGAGCAAACCCAGACCTCGCCGACCAAAACGTTTTTGAAAACGCGTCGCTCGTCGGCTTCGATCACCATCTCGTGGGGGCCGCCGGCGGGTAGCGCGTCGAGTTTCAAATCGAAGCGTCCCATTGCGTCGGCGGTGGCTTCGGCCGAATGGCCAGCGATCGTCGCAGCAACCGCCGTGCCCGGTGACGTCCATCCCCAGACGTGGATCGGCATGTCGCGTTGGATCACCATCGAGTCGCCAAAAATTGGCGAAAATTTCAATTCGGCATGGGCAACCATCGGCAGCAAAAACGTCATGACGGCCAGCGTCATCAAGCGGTGTATCATCGGATCGTTCGTCAGGTGGGGGATGGGCAGGGGGACTTAGCAGCGGGTTTCACTCCGGTGGCTGGACATCATAATGGGGCGGCGTCGGCGGATGTTGTTCGGCGGTTCGCCCTTTCGAGGTCACACCAGCTAGAATACTGTGACGCCGTCAGCCACGCGATGACGAGACGCTTTTCTTCACGCTTCGCAGAGTTCGAGTTCAATGTCTCTCCACAGCCAACGAACATCTCGACTTACTTTCGCAATCCTGATCCTTATCGCCGCTGCAACGCAAACGGCATCGGCCGATTGGCGTGACGATATCGGGTATACACAGTTGACGAATGAACTTGGCGTCGCAACGCCGACCGGCGCGGGTGTTGCCGTTTCGATGGCCGAAGCACCGGACGCTTCGGCAAGATATCTGCCCAACACGTCTGGAACGAATTTCACCGGCAAGACAGTGACGAATGAAACAGCCTCATCAACGGGCTTCAACTCGCACGCGTCGGGCGTGGCCGGCCTGTTTTTTGGAAACACGACCAGTGTTGCCCCTGGGGTAACCAGTGTCGCCGCTTTTGAAGCCAACAGTTGGATAAACGATGCACTCGGTTTAACAACCACAACGGCGCCCGTGGCTCACCCGTATTCGGTTCAAAACCACAGTTGGATTGCAAACGGAACGACGGCCGAGATTCCCGAAGTGATTGATGCAGCCAAGCGAGTGGACTATCTAGCCAATCGCGACAACGTACTGATCATCGGCGGCGCGAATAACGGTTCGACATCCAGTGTGCCACATCTATTGGCGCACTCTTACAACGCGATCAATGTCGGTATTACTAACGTCGAGCGTACCGTGGGCAATCATTCGCAGGGAAACACAACATTGGCCGGCTATGGGCCCGGTCGTCCTCGCCCCGACATCGTCGCACAGGCTGGCGTTACTAGCAGTTCAACCCCGATGGTGTCCTCTGCCGCGGCACTGCTGTACGAGGTTGCCGGTTCGTCGAATGCGAACAACGTCGAAGCGATGCGCGCGGTGTTGATGGCCGGAGCAACGAAAGATCAGTTCGCTGATTGGGACCGCACAGCAACGCGGCCGATCGACGAAACGTTTGGTGCCGGTGAACTGAACGTCTACAACAGTTACAAAATCTTGGAAGGTGGCGAGTACAACGGTACCGTGATCGCGCCCACCAGTTCAGTTGGCCTGTTCGGATACGACTTCAATGAACCGGTGTCGATGTCGTCCAGTTTTTTGTATCAGTTCGACGTGCCTAGCGGCCAAGTCATGGATGAACTGTCCATCTTCTTGCAGTGGAGCATGGACGTCGTCAATGCCAGCACTATACCAATGGAATTCATCCCCAGCACGGACCCGTTGCTTGGTGGTGGATTGGCGAATTTGGATTTGCACTTTTACGACTCGAACAATTCGTTGGTGGATCAATCGATCAGCAGCGTTGATAACTTTGAACACATCTACCTGACCGGTTTGAGCGCGGGCACCTACACGTTGGAAGTCAGCGGTGATCGGGCGACCGAGTACGGTTTGGCTTGGCGAAGCAGTGTTTCGGCGGTGGCGGTTCCCGAACCATCGACGTTCGTCACCTTGGCCATTTTCGGTGGCGGTTTGGCATTGCGGTTTCGCCGCCGCTACCATGGTCGCCGGGCATAGTCGATTGTCGCTGGTGCGACGATCTTTCGATTGATTCGCGTACCGGTGGATAGATTTGATGCGATTGATTTATGGCGTTTTCTGCGGACTGGTTCTGACAATCGCCTTCGCCAATCGCACGGATGCCGCCCGTCCGAACATCTTGATCGCGATTGCCGACGATCAGTCATTTCCGCACGCGTCGGCTTACGGCGATGCCGCGGTTCAAACTCCGGCATTCGATCGGATCGCCAAGGCCGGCGTTCTATTCAGCCAAGCATTCACGCCCGCGCCAGGATGCAGTCCCATGCGGGCTGCGTTTTTGACCGGGCGTGAAATTTGGCAGATTCGAGAAGCTGGCACCCACGCCAGTTCGTTTCCAACCGATCTGCCCGTTTTTACCAATCAGCTTGCCACCGCCGGGTACCACGTTGGCATGACCGGTAAAGGTTGGGGACCAGGGAAAGCGATCGGATGGCCGCAAAACCCGGCGGGAAAGGCGTACACGGCTAAAAAGTCGAAGTCGCCCAAGGGCGTCTCGGAAGTCGACTACGCGGCGAACTTCGACGACTTCTTGGATGGCCGATCCGACGACCAACCGTTCTGCTTTTGGTTCGGCAGCCACGAACCCCATCGCGGCTACGATCCCGGCATTGGTGCGAGAAACGGAATCGATCCCGCCAAGATTACTGTGCCCGGTTTCTTGCCCGATGACGAGATCGTTCGCAACGACATCGCCGACTACCTTTACGAAATCCAGTGGTTTGATCAGCACCTTGGTCGCATGGTCGATCGGTTATCGGCCACGGGAGAACTCGAGAACACCTTGGTGATCGTGACAAGCGATAACGGCATGCCGTTTCCTCGCGCGAAGGCGAACCTGTATGAATACGGCATCCACATGCCGCTGGCGATCAGTTGGCCGGCGGTTGTTCCGCCGGGCCAAGTCAATGACGACTTGGTCAGCTTGATCGATGTCACTCGCACGATTTTTACCGCCACCGAAGTCGAACCGATCGACGGTGCTTCGATGCCCGGTCACAGTCTGGTGGAGCGAATGCGAGACAAATTGGGTTCGGTCGAGTGGCCGCGGTCGGCGGCCTACAGCGGGCGAGAACGTCATTCGTCGTCACGCTACAACACGCTCGGGTACCCATGCCGGAGTATCCGCACACAATCGCACTTGTACATCCGCAACTATGCGCCAAAGCGTTGGCCGGCCGGCCCCGGCCAAGTTTACGCAAGGGCGGCCTACGACGACGCGGGTCGATTGGTGTCGTCAATGCTGGGGCCTCGGCACGGCGGATATCACGATATCGATTCGGGACCGACGCTAACGGCAATGATTGAGCAGGTCGATGCACCGGAGTACGCAGGATTTCTGGAATTGGCAACGGCAAAACGCCCGGACGAAGAACTGTTCGACATTCGTATTGATCCAAGCTGTTTGAACAATCTGGCTGGCAGGGCCGAAGCGGATGCGGTGCGAAAGGACTTGGCGGCGCGGTTGGCTAACTACTTGACCAAGACCGGTGACCTGCGACAAACCGATCCGTCGCTGGCCGAAGTTTGGGAAACCTATCCGCGGCACAGTGCGCTACGATGGTTTCCCGTTCCCGATTGGGCTGTCGAATCACCACCCCCGGTGCTGCCGTGGCTGGACGCTCGTCGCCCCGGTGTACGGTCGGCCAAATGATCGACGAATCACACCATTTGTCCGAACATGATCGCCGTTGCGGTCATCAATCGGTGCCAGTCGTGGACCAAATCGGCGACCTGAAAAGTGCCTGCGTCGGATCGGCCTTCCCCGCGGATGCTGACGTTGATTTCGGTATCCATCGTCAATAGCGATTCGATCGCAAGGTGGGCCCGGCGGTCGTCTTCGCTGAGCGTCGGTTCGCCGTAAATCCAAACGTGGACGTCCATGACGTGATCGACCAATTTGGTCGCGGCTTCGAATGCGTTTTCGGCGCTGATGATGATCGACCGCGAACCGGATTGAGCGTAAAACTTCGGCATCGTAAAACCTTCCGTGTTTGTGAGATGATGGAGTCGCCGGGGCGGTTGCAAATGCTTGCCCTCGACAGAAATCATCATCGGGGCGACGATTGACACGTCTGGTCCGGGCTCCCAAAACCCTCGCTACATCACCGATTTCGCTGGAGAATCGTCGCTTTGAAGATCTGGATCGATGCCGACGCGGCTCCCACGGAAGTGAAAGAGATCGTTTTTCGGGCTTCCAAGCGGTTGGGGATCGAAACGATTTTGGTCGCCAATCGGCCCGTGGTCGCGCCGCCGGGTTACGCAAACGTCCGTTCGATTACGGTTCGCGAAGGCGCCGATGAGGCGGATCGTTACATTGCAATGACCGCGAAGTCGGGCGACTTGGCAATCACGGCCGACGTGCCTTTGGCGGGCCAGTTGGTCGATGGAGGCCTTTTCGTGATCGATCCACGCGGCGATGAGTACTCGGCCGATTCGATCGCGTCGCGGTTGTCGATGCGAAACTTTATGGACGATTTGCGCGGCGAAGGAATGACGGTGGGTTACACCGCGCCCTACAGCGAAACGGACAAAAAGGCTTTTGCGTCGACCTTCGACCGTTTGTTGACCCGCGCGATTCGCAAATCTGAACAGGCGAAGCCGACCGAATGAACGACAAAGCGGAACCCGCCAAACCTGATAATGATGCGATCGACGACCGAATGGCGACTGCGTTTCACGAAGCCGGTCATGCCGTCATGGCGGTGCTGTTGGGACGGTCGATTCAAAAGGTGACGATCGAACCGGCCAAGATGATGGCGGGGGAGAAGCGCCTGGGGTCGTGCCAACTGCAAAAGAAACGCGCGAAGTCTTCCAATGATTGGCTGGAAGACGAAGTCTTGATTTTGTTCGCCGGGATGGTCGCCGAATCGCACTTCACCGGTAAATATTGCGTCGCCGGTGCTTCGGCCGACCTGCGCTCGATCGGCCGGTTGATCCGGTCGCGTCCCGGCAGCGCTCGGCAACTCGAACGAATCGAGCGACGATTTCTTGACAAGACTGAACACATTCTGCGAGATGATGGACACGCGGCGGCGATTCAGTTGGTCGCGACCGAATTGATCGCAAAGACCACCATCAGCGGCCGCGCCGTCCGTCACTTCATCGACCAAGCGATCCAGCAAAACTCCCGATAGACCCGAATAGTTTCATGGCAACCAAGACATCCAACGACCTTTCCCTTGCTCAAGTCACTCGTGAGATTGCAACCGAAATCAATGCTGGGGAGCACCAAGTCGCCGCTGCGATCGAGTTGTTGCAAGACGGCAATACGATTCCGTTCATCGCCCGATATCGCAAGGAAGCCACCGGCGGGTTGGATGAGGTAGCGCTGCGTGCGATCGAGGACGGACTCGAAAAGGCGATCGCGTTGGCCGCGCGTAAGGCGACTGTGTTGAAAACGATCGAAAGCCAGGGACAGTTGACGGATGCACTTCGTAAAAAGATCGAAGCCTGCAATGACCTGGCCACGTTGGAAGCGATCTATCTGCCGTTCAAACCAAAACGAAGAACCCGTGCGACGATCGCTCGCGAACGCGGACTTGAACCGTTGGCGTATCTGATGCTGGCGCAGAAACGAATCGGAAAAAGCAAGAAAGACATTGTGGCTCCGTTCATCGACGCATCCAAAGAAGTTCCCGACGCCGACGCGGCCATCCAGGGTGCGATGGATATTGTTGCCGAACTGTGGTCGGAAGACGCCGAAATTCTTACTTGGATGAACGACCAAGCGACGAAATTCGGCCGGATCACGTCCACCACCAAACGTGGGAAAAAAGAAGCTGCCGCTGAGAAGTATGACTCGTACACGGACCACAACGAGTCGGCTTCGCGGATCCCGTCGCACCGATTGTTGGCGATGCTTCGCGGCGAGGCCGAAGGCTTGCTGAAGGTCGGCGTTGCACTGGATGACGAAGAAACCGTCCGACGAATCAAACCGAAGTTGATCCACAACCGCGATTTCGAGTTTTACGACGCCCTTTCAGCGGCAGCCGAAGACTGCTACCAGCGTTTGTTGATGCCCGCGACCGAATCAACGCTGATGCAATCGTTGAAAGAAAAAGCCGATGAAGAAGCGATCAACGTGTTCGGGAAGAACTTGCGAGAGTTGTTGATGGCGGCCCCGGCAGGGCCTCGCGTCACGATCGGGATCGACCCCGGTTTTCGAACCGGATGCAAGGTTGCGTTGATCGACGCGACTGGCAAGTACTTGACCAACGCGACGATCTACCCGACCGCGCCAAAGAACGATACGGTCGGCGCGGCGAAGGTATTGCTAGGCTTGATCCAGAAGTTCAACGTCGAATTGATCGCGATCGGCAACGGAACGGCATCACGAGAAACCGATGCGTTCGTTGGCGAACTGATCAAGAAGGAAAAATTGGACGTCACCAAAGTCATGGTCAGCGAAGCCGGTGCGTCGATCTATTCGGCCAGCGAACTAGCCGGGAAAGAGTTTCCCGATTTGGATATCACCGTCCGCGGCGCCATCAGCATTGCCCGGCGTTTGCAAGATCCGTTGGCCGAGTTGGTCAAGTCGGATCCCAAGTCGATCGGCGTCGGCCAATACCAGCACGATGTGAATCAAACCAAGCTGCGCAAGTGCTTGGATCGAACGGTCGAGTCGTGCGTCAACCAAGTCGGCGTGGACTTGAACATGGCCAGCGTCCCGTTGTTGTCGCACGTCGCTGGCATTGGTCCGAAGTTGGCCGAAAACATCGTCGAGTATCGTAACGCGAACGGACGCTTTGGAAGTCGATCGGAGTTGACCAAGGTTGCAAAGCTTGGAAAAAAGGCGTTCGAACAGGCGGCCGGTTTCCTGCGGATTCGCGGTGGCGATCAACCACTGGACGAATCGGCCGTTCACCCGGAATGTTATTCGGTCGTTTCGGCGATGGCCAAGCGACTAGGGACGGATCCGAAGTCGTTGGTCGGGAATGCAACGCTAAGCCAAAAACTTCGGCCCGAAGAATTCGCCGGCGACCGATTCGGAGTACCGACCATCACCGACATCATCGGCGAACTGGCCAAGCCCGGTCGTGACCCGCGAAGTGAATTTCGCGCGGTTAAGTTCGACGACAAGGTCAACGACATGAAGGACTTGAAAGAGGGCATGGTGTTGGAAGGTGTCATCACCAACGTGACCCACTTCGGCGCCTTCATTAACTTGGGAGTCCACCAGGACGGCTTGATTCACATTTCGCAGCTTGCCGACAAATACGTTGCCGACCCCAGCGAAGTGGTCGCAGTCGGCGACGTCGTGAAAGTGAAGGTGATGGAAGTCGACATGAATCGCAAGCGGATCGCTGTAACGCGTAAGTTCTGATTCCCAGAACGGAGCACCAAGAAAAAGGGAAAGCCACTTGCGAGTATTTCGATTCGACGGCTGCTCTTAATCCGCTTGGCATTCGTTTGTCCCCATTCGCTTGACATCCAAGACCTCCGCAATTCACACACGCGGGCCAATGCTCCTGCGGAGTCCAGGTAGGGTGCGTGCTCGTCACGCACCAGCAAGGCGTGACGGTGCTTGGCAAGCACACACCCACCTTGGCACGTAAGTTTGTAAAACCCCTTCCTTTACACGCTCTCATATCATCAAAGAGGCCTGACCCGAATGCCGCGTAGTTGAAGACTAGCGACCACTTGGGCCAACGATTGGTTAGAACTTGACGGCACGGCTGGGCTCTCGTTTTGGTGAACTGGGTTTAGAAGTTCAGTCCATCAGAGCGGAGCTTGGTCGTGTTTGAAAGCTTGGCTGGCACGAATAGTGCTTGGCCAGTTTTGCTGTTACTACCCCTCCCGATAGCAAAGCTGGCCGGGAACCGCATGTAGTGATTTACGGCTTAACCACGCGGCATTCGGGACGGGGGTAATAAAGACACCGAACACTACCCCCGTCCCATTATTCTCCTCGTCCCATTATTCTTCTCCGGTGATCGTGTTCTACAGCGACAACGGCGGCCTAGCCCAACGGTACGGTAAGGCAACTGGCTTCACCAAAAACCCCCCTTTGCGACGCGGCAAGGGATCCGCTTACGAGGGCGGCCTGCGGGAACCAGCGATCGTCCATTGGCCAGGCGTCACCACTCCCGGCACCGTCTGTGATACTCCGATCATCACGATGGATTTGTTTTCCACGTTTCAAGAAATGGCCGGTGTCCAGTCGGACTCTAACGCGGCGTCGGATGGCACAAGTCTGGTCACGTTGCTGCGGACACAGACGGCCAAGATCGATCGAGACCTGTTTTGGCACTACCCACATTATCATGCGGGCGGTGACGGCCCCTACAGCGTGATCCGCTCGGGCGAGTTTCGGCTGATTGAATTCCACGAAGACAAACGCGTCGAACTGTACAACCTCGCCAAAGACATTAGCGAGCAACATGACCTGGCGGCATCGCAGCCCGAAAAAGCCGGGCAACTGCAAACCAAGTTGCACCAATGGCAAAAAACGGTGGGAGCGCAATTCCCCACCGCCAATCCGAAATATTCCGACGCTCGAGAAACCGACGTCGGAGGGCGAAATTGATTGAAACCGTGCCGAATCGTTGCGTTTGCCGACCGGCGATCAATTTCGATACCCGTTAAGACTAGGTTTCGCTGATCTTCGTCGCCACGGCCATTTCAGTGAGCCACTGGTCGATTCGCTCGGCCGAACTTTCAGGCGATTCGGACTGCGCGGGAACAGTTTCTGATTCCCCTATGGCCAATGTGGAAGTTGACTGCGAAGAAGAAACTTGAGATTGCCATGGCAGCAAACTGAGTGAATAGGACTCGAGAGGTTCTCTCCGCAAGACGAAGTCTGACCCTAGCGGCGGCTCCACGACAATTTGATTGAACGTGTCCGTCGACTGCTGAACTTCGCCCGGTACATCATCGCGGGAGTTCATCCTGGATAGTTGGTTGATTACGCGTAGTGCATCAACCGAGGTAACGCTACCGTCACTGTTTTGGTCGTAGAAGTTGCCTGGGAATGGGGCGTCAGTAACGGGGCTGTTTAACACGCCTGATGTTGCGATCGAATAGGCTCTGCGGCCGAGTTCGTTGATGATCAGCAAAGCATCGCTTGCCGTCACATCACCGCTGTTATTGATGTCGGAAGGCACCAATAAGTTGTGCCAGCCCGATGACGTGTTGCTCCGCACCCTCTCGCCCGTGATCTGGTTGACGGTCACTTGCATATCCTGTCCATCGAAATTCTCCGGTGCATCCATTCGCCAGTTTGCAACATCCGAGAACACGAACTGATCGATTCCCAAATCGCCTAGGATGGTGATCGCCTTATCGACGGGCGACATAGTAGAGACTGCTCGGGCATCGAGTGTCAGCACGTTTGGTCGGTCGTCTCGCAAATCGATTCGCGAGAAGTTCTCGACCGATAGAGATTCTTGTTTCGTCAGGTCAAGCGACGCGACGTCGACCAAAAGTGTGTTCTCGCCAGGCCCGCCGCTGACCTCCAGAACGGCTGTATCGGAAAGATGCGCCGTCTTCAGTTCGATCGTGTCGTCCCCAGGGGTGCCGACGGTTCGCAGTCGTGTTAGCGTCTCGATTGCCGACTGAAAGACAACCTGATCGGCAGATCGGACCACGATGTCGCCCGATTCGATGGCGATCGAGGACGTGGCATTCGGCAGGGTGACAATCGACGGGTCCACATATTCGACAGCACCGATGTCGGCTCTAACATTGAACGTCCGAGTGAACGCAGCACCACGTTGGTCATGCATTTGCCCGGCTAGCAACCCGTTGTCTCCTGCATCGATCGCCGGACTGTTCGGCAGCAGGTCGTGCGTCAACGTCAGACCGCCGTTGTCTTGCAAAGGACCAAGCAGTGGATCGATCAGTGCCGCGGGCGTTCCGATCAGATTACCGTTGGCGTCGGCGGTTTCCGAGGCCGTGAGACTCGTGCCTTCATTGTCACCGATGATGCTTGACTTCAAATCAAACGGGGACTCTGGCGTGATCGGCAATTCCAAGTCGGAGTTGATCCGCGCGGTGTTGCCCGCGATGATCGAATTATGGATTTTCAGATTCCGGTCATACACATCCTCGGGTGTCGCTAGACCTCCGCCAGTCCCGGAAGCAGTATTTCCGGTGACGGTGCTGCCCATGATCGATACTGACGTTGGACCGAACCACAGCCCGCCACCGTCCGAGTCTGTTCCATCCGCTCGATTGTTTGACAAGGTGCTGCCGAATAGCGTCACTTTGCCATACGAAGCGATCCCGCCGCCACTTGAACCGTTGCCCGTCGTTCGATTCCCCGACAATGTGCTGCCCGTCAGCGTCACACTGCTGCCGAACGAATAGATTCCGCCGCCCCACGAATCAGCGCCGCTTGTACTGTTGCCCGACAACGTGCTGTTTAGAAGCGTCGCGCTGCCAGAGCCCATCCCTAAGTAGATCCCGCCGCCTTGACCCGCCGCAGGTCCGGCCGTGCGGTTGCCTGACAGTATACTGTCCGTCAGCGTCACTTTACCGGAATGTGCAAAGATGCCGCCGCCTTTCCCCAAAAAGCCCTCGGTGACGTTATTTGATATCGTGCTTTCCGTCACTGTCACATCGCCTTGATAGGCTTGGATCCCAGCACCTTTCGCATTCTCACCTGCGGTGCTGTTGCTTGACACCGTGCTGCCTGTCAATGTCACATTCCCTCCCCCCGCCGAGATCCCACCACCATCTGATGCAATGCCCGTCGTGTGGTTATCAGACACAGTGCTATCTATCAGCGTGACGACGCCAAATTCCGAACGCACGCCGCCGCCATACGCGAAACCTCCAGTTGTGCGGTTGTTCGACAATGTGCTGCGAATCAACGTGACGTTACCAGTCGACGTAAAGATCCCGCCGCCTGCCGCGAGTTCGCCCGAAGTGCTGTTCGCTGACAAGACGCTATCAGTAGCGGTGAGTGTGCCACTGGATAAAAAACGAATCCCACCGCCACCGTGATCGTCTATCGGTTGCACATTCCACTCATTGCTTCCCGTCGTTTTGCCGCCAGTGACCGCTAACCCCGACAAGTTCACGTCGATCGCATCCCCTTCGATGCTCAAGACCCGTGACTGTTGGTTCGCGTCGACGATCGTCTGGGTTGATCCATTGCCTGAAATGCCTACCGAGTCAGTGATCGAAAGCTGCCCGAGCTCTGCGGACAATTGGATAGGTTGGCCGTCGATCGTTGGCGCAAACGTGATCGTGTCGGTGCCAGCTAAGCCATTTGCGGATTCGATTGCTTCACGAAGGCTAACGACGCCATCATCGGCAACGACATCCAGGAGGAAACGCTTCGCGTGGGGTCTGACTCGGGTTTCGGGAGGAAACGCTTCGCGTGGGGTCTGACTCGGGTTTCGGGTTTCAAGTGAGTTCGGGTAGGGTGCGTTCGTGCCACGCACCGCTACGGCTCGCTTAGGGGTGGCGTCTTGTGCGTGCGGAGGGATCAAATGGGACGGAGGTAATTTAGATGGCGACGATCAAAGATGACGGATGCCGAAAAGGTGTCCGGGCGAAGATAATGGGATGGAGGTAGTTTTAAGCAAGTTTGTCACATATTACCCCCGTCCCATTATCTTCGCCCGATAGCAAAGCTGGCGCGGAACCTTATGTAGTGATTTACGGCTTAACCACGCGGCATTTGGGACGGGCCCCTTTGCTTGCAGGGCGACCGGGACAATCGCTGCGATCGTGCGATGCCTCAGAACCGTGGGGTTCGACGCAAACTCACTCCGCATCGCCGCGTTTTCGCATTCCGTTTCGTGATCCGAGAGAACATTGCCGATCGTTTGGGATGTGCGCGACCCGTTTTTGGGCGGAATCAACCGGTCGTGAATGCCCCAATGCCCCAACCATCCAGCGATTGATGCGATTCGCGAGCGCGGACGCGTCAATACGCGCATGGAGACCCTCTAGAATGTCCGCGACTCAATTGAGCAGCCCCGCCCCGCGTCCTTCACTCAAAACCAACAACAACATCAAACAAACCCATGACCGTCCGTTTGCCGAAAGCGATGAAATGTCCGTCGGCGATGGAGGTAGTGACGACGTATTGGGATTGGTTCGGCAACTGAATCTGACGATGGATTCTGCAATCGATGAAATCAACGAGATCAACTCTCGAACCAAACTTTTGGCGCTCAACGCGAGGATCGAAGCGGCGCGAGCGGGAAGTTATGGAGCCGCTTTCGGCGTCGTTGCCGCTGAGATGCAAAAACTGGCGAGCAATACCACCGACGCTGCCAACCAGATGGCCAGTCGGACGCAGCGAACGATCCAGTTGCTATTGGATTTGATTGGCACCAGCGTCCGCGGCAACCGGCTCAGCGATATGGCGCTTGTGAACATCGATCTGATTGACCGTAATCTGTATGAGCGCAGTTGCGATGTGCGTTGGTGGGCGACCGATTCGAGTGTCGTCGACGCACTTTCGGAAAAGACCGCTGCAGCGACCGAACACGCCTGCGGACGGCTAGGAACGATCTTGAACTCCTACACCGTCTATTGGGACTTGGTTTTGGCAGACACCAAAGGGAAAGTAATCGCGAACGGTCGTCCCGATCGGTATCGATCGATTGACCGAGATGTATCGCGAGCGGTCTGGTTCGACAGAGCCATGACGACGCGCAGTGGCGAGGATTTTGCATTCGAAACGGCACATAAAAGCTCGCTGGTCAATGACGAAGCGTCACTGATTTATTCCGCAGCGGTTCGTCAGGGTGGTCGCGTCGACGGCAGCATCCTGGGTGTGCTGGGAATCATTTTTAACTGGGACGCGTTGGCCCAATCGGTGATCGAGAACACGCCGCTTCGCGAGGGCGAGAAAGAGACCACTCGCGTGATGATCGTCGATGAAGCCGGTCGTGTCCTCGCCGATTCAGGCGGTCAAGCAATGAATGAATCGGTGCCGTCCTCGTGGATGGAATTGGTGAAGAAACACAAACGCTTCTCCACGATTTCGATCGACGGAATACCCTTCTGCCTCGGATTCGCGCACGCTCCGGGTTACGAAACCTACACCACCGGTTGGAACTCCTTGATCATGCAGAGTATCGGCAAAGCGTAGCCGCCGCAGCGAACCATGAAAGGGAACCATCAAAGGGGCCTAGTGGTCCGTCTGCATTGAGTTTACTCGTTATGGATGGCGGTTGGTTTGGGCTCGGGTAGGGACTGGTCGCGTCGCAGGGGAAACGCTTCGCGTGGGGTCTGACTCGGGTTTCGGGTTTCAAGTGAGTTCGGGTAGGGTGCGTTCGTGCCACGCACCGCTACGGCTCGCTTAGGGGTGGCGTCTTGTGCGTGACGAGCACGCACCCTACCTGGACTCATCCACATCGCTCAACTGCTACCAGCCTGACTGCACCCGACTCGATTGACATTCTGGGTCGAGTTTAAACGGCAAGTGATGGAACGTGGCGAAGGTCAAAGCGGACCCTGCACCGGTCAGCGAGGTTCAGCCCGCGACCTCGCGCTAAACGACGACGCTCAGATCGCCTTACAATACCGTCCCACAGCAATACTACCGAACTCGATCGATCGGTTAATCGTTAAAACAGACACGACCATCCTTCGACCTTTCCGCCAACGGCGGCTCATCAATCGAGTCGCCGTTTTTTCTTTGCTTAGCCCAAATCGCTTTGCCCCTACGATCGTCACACGTGATGAACCAAACGGTACGTTTTGTCCAGTGATCGATTGTTTTACGGGGGGGCGGGTTTAGGTTTGAGACACGTAGGGAAGGTGTGTTGGTTGGGCAGTGTTTTATGCCTCGTCGCCATGCCCGTGTGCCTCAAAGTTTCAAGCCTGTCAGAAGGAAATCGATTGTGAATTGGGTCTTTAAGTTTGTATGGATGTCAGCGCTCGCGCTCACGACGTCTGGCGTCGCTCTGGGCGACGATTGTGGATGTTCGGCATGCCTTGGTGGCGGCGGAGCTTGTTTGGGTGGATCAGACGGTGCCGGTATGGTCGTTGACGGATCCGGCATGGGCGGATCGGTTATCAGTTCGGTCGGAGGTTTCGGTGCGGGCGACGCATGTGGACCATCGGTCACTTACGAAACTCGCACCGTGATGCGATCCCAGTACGTGACGGAGACTCGCGAAATCCCGTACACGACACATCAGCGCGAAACACGCACGCGTATGCGAAGCGTGACGAAGCGAGTTGCCCGTGTTGAAACGCGCCAACAAACCTACACCGTCAATGTCCCGACGACGCAAACCCGCACCGAGAACTACAACGTTCAGGTTGCGATTCCTTACACCGAAGAAGTCCCTTACACCGTTCAGGTTCCGGTGACGACTCAGGTGGAACAGTCCTTCCAAGTTTCGGTTCCTTACACCGAACAAGTGACTCAAAACTACACCGTTCAAGTTCCGCGAACCGATCAGGTCGCGCAAACTTACACGGTTAGCGTCCCTTACACCGAAACACAGTCACAAGACTACACGGTCAGCGTTCCATACACGGAACAAATCGAACAGGCTTACACCGTTCAAGTTCCCGTGCAACGTACTCGTGAAGAAACGTACACGGTAAACGTTCCCTATACAGAGCATGTGGAACAGACCTACACCGTTCAAGTCCCCGTAACATCGTCACGTACGGAGTCTTATCAAGTTTGCGTTCCTTACACGGAAACGCTGACTCAAACGTACAGCGTTCAAGTTCCTTATACGGAAACTGCGACGCAAGTCTACAACGTTCAAGTTCCCTACTCGGAAACGATCGAACAACCGTACACCGTTACGGTTCCTTACACCGAAGCGATCCAACAGAACTACACGGTCAACGTTCCTTACACCGAACACGTTGCCCAAAACTATCAAATTCAAGTTCCCGTCACGCAAACGCACACGGCATACCGAACGGTATCTCGTAGCGTTCCCGTGACGACGATGAAGACGGTGACTCGTGACATGGGAAGCTATAAGTGCGTGGCAACGGAAGTTGCTTCGTCACCTGTGGCGTCCTTCGGTTCGGGTGCATCGTCGTGCCTGTCACGCGGTCGTGGTCTGCTGGGCGGATTGCTGAGCGGTTTGACCGGTGGTTGTGGTTGTGGTCATTGCAACGATGCCTGTGTTGATCCTTGTGCGGATCCCTGTGCCGATCCTTGTGGCGGTGGCGTCGTTGGTGATGCATGCTGCCCAACCATCGTTTATCGCAAGGTTTACGTTCCCAACCTGGTTTGCGAGCAAGTTCCTTGCACCACGTATCAAACCCAGTGCTCGCAAGAGCCCTATACGTACACGACGACCAGCTACACATGCGAAACACGCACTCGCATGGTGCCCGTCACACGTTGCCGCACCGAGACTCGTACTCGTACCGTTAACGTGACCAAGTACACGACTGAAACTCGTAGCCGATCGGTTCCCGTGACTCGCTGCCGTACCGAACAACGTTCGCGTCAATACAATGTGACGAAGTACCGTACCGAAACTCGTGACCGCCAAGTGCCTGTCACTCGCACTCGCATGGAAACTCGTACTCGCGAAGTTCCTGTGGTAACGATGACGACTCAAACGCGAAGCCGCATGGTTCCCGTTTCTCGCTGTCGCACGGAAACACGTACTCGTACGGTTCCTTACACCGAGTTCAACACCGAAACCCGCACTCGCATGGTTCCGGTACAACGGGTTCGTCAAGAAACTCGCACGCGTCAATTCCAAGTGACCAAGAGCCGTACCGAAACACGTACTCGCATGGTTCCCGTCACAACGATGACCACCGAAACCCGTACTCGCATGGTTCCGGTCCAACGCACGCGATTGGAAACCCGCACTCGCATGGTTCCGCAAACGACGATGACGACCGAGACTCGTACTCGCACCGTCAATCGCACTCGCATGGAAACACAATCGCGTAGCCGCGAAGTCAGCTTCACCGTTTGTGTTCCCGAGCAACGCGTCCGCAACTACAACGTCACCGTTTACGACAACGTGACCGAGCAGACTCCGGAAACGTACAGCGTTTGTGTTCCCGTTCAAGCGACTCGTTCGGTCAACGTTCGCGTTTGCCGTCCGGTTGCCGAAACGATTCAAGTTCCTGTCTACAACTACGGTGCACCGGCGATGTCGGCTGCTCCGATGGTTAACGGCGGAAGCATTGATGACTTCGGCGGTTCGGTGATGGGCGAAACCATCATCGACGGTGGACACAGCGACGGCATCATCAGCGAAGGTGCTGTGATGGAAACGGGCGCTGGTTGCACGAACTGCAACTAGTTCCCACGAGAGTTCAATTCTCCGGCGTCTTGTGGACGCAGGAACCACAAAAAGCCTCGGCACTCGAAAGGGTGCCGAGGTTTTTCTTTGCTGTTCCGTTAACGCGTCTCTCGATACACGGCGCGGTCCTTTGCGTAAGTCTCCGCGTCGGGAAGTGGCACGGATTCCGGATCGGTCTGCTGCATCAAGCGTTCCAAGAACGGACGACACCAGCCGCATCCGGTGCCGGCGCCGTAACACTCCGACAGTTGGCTAGTGACGGTGGGACGGTTGACGCGAATGTACTGGATGACTTTTCGTCGGGTGACGTGAAAGCACAAGCACAGTTCTTGATCGTCGTGGGTCATCCCGCTGCTCCGTCGGTGATCAACCATGTCGCGATGCGACAAGCGTCAAGATAGTCCGTGATGACTAGCGTTTCGTCGGCTGTGTGAATGTTGCGTTGGCCGCATCCCAAAGTGACCGCTTCGATACCGTGTCGGAACAACCAGTTCGCATCCAAGCCGCCGTTGGAAACTTCGGCGAACGGTTCGCGTCCGAACACACGGATTGCATGGCTTGCTGCTTTGATCGACGGATGATCGTCGGCAAGTTTGAACGAGTCGTAGTCGACATTGGAATCAAAATCGACGCGGCCCGATCGGCCGTCGTCGGTTTTTACCTCGGCGGCGGCTCGCTCGAAGGCTTGTCGGATTTCAGCCACGATACGCGTCCGCATTTCGGCGTCGTGGCTGCGAGCTTCGGCGCGCAGCGTTACTTCTGGCGTGATCACGTTGGTGGCTTCACCGCCGTTGATGACGCCGACGTTGGATGTCCCGACGCCGCAGTCTTGGACGACTTTGCCCAGCCAGCCGCGAGCGTCCAGGTCGGCGATTGCGCGGGCGGCCATAACGATCGCGCTGGCACCTTTTTCGGGTGCGACACCGGCGTGCGAGGGAATGCCCGTCAACTTGATCGACATTCGCTCGCCGCCGATCGCGCCGATGGTCAGTTTCTCGACCGTGCCGCCGTCGAAGTTGAACGCGCGGTCGACGTTGCCGACCCTGTCGCGGTCGATGTTCTTTGCGCCGTGCAGCCCGATTTCTTCCTGGATCAAAAACGTGACCACCGCCGGTGGGAATTGCGAGTCGCCGCGGCGGAGTCGTTCGACGATCGCGGTCAGGATGGCGCCGCATCCGCCGCGGTCGTCCGCTCCCAATCCCGTGGCGACGCTGCTGCGGACTTCGTCGCCATCGATGACCGGTTGGCTGCCGACACAGATCGGGACCGTATCCATGTGGGCCGACAACATGGTTCGTGGACCCGAGCCGTTGCCGGGTAGGGTGACGATCAAGTTGCCGCAGTCGCCGGGCAATTTCGTCCGCTTGTTGGCTTCGTCGAATCGGATTTGCGACTCGTCCAGCCCTGCATCCACCAAAAATTGCACGATGGCGGTGGCCACAGCGGCCTCCTCCCCGCTCTTTCCGGGGATTTGGGTGATCGCCAAGAATCGGTCGAGAGCAGCTTGGGCGTCGACTTCGTGCGGCTGGGCAGCTTCGTTATCTTTCACGGGCACGTTACACTCGGGGTGTTCGGGGATGATGATTTTCGGTTCGCTGGGCTTCTCGTTTCCATCATCCTCGTTTCTCGGCGCCATCTCAACACGTCCACGGACTCTCGTGAATCTTCCTGTCATCGATCCATCGTCGTCTGAGCAAACCTCGAAGGCACCACCGGCCGATCCGAGACGCCACTTGCTGGACGTTTCGATCGACGATTTGAAACAGTGGTTGGTCGAACAGGGCCAGCCCGGGTTCCGCGCCAAGCAGATCGTTCATTGGGTTTTCCAGCGTCGGGCTCGCGATTTTGCCCAGATGAGCGATTTGCCAAAAGGACTTCGCGAAACGCTTGATCAGTCGTTTCGGATCTGGGTCACCGACGAGGCGCATCATGTTCAGTCGTCCGACGGTACGGACAAGTTGCTGGTGCGATTGCCCGACGGTGGCGAAGTCGAATGCGTGCTGTTGCGAGACGCGGCGAGACGCAGCATTTGTGTCAGCAGCCAAGTCGGTTGTGCGATGGGATGCGTGTTTTGCGCCAGCGGATTAGACGGCGTCGATCGCAATTTGACGACCGGCGAGATTCTGGAACAGATGCTTCGTTTGCAGGCCCGGCTCAAAGAGGACGAACGGCTCAGTCACATCGTCATGATGGGGATGGGGGAACCGTTGGCGAACTTGGACCGAGTCCTCGGGGCATTGGACGTCGCGCGCAGCAAAGACGGTTTGGCGATCAGCCCCCGTCGCATCACGATCAGCACCGTCGGCTTGCCGCCCGCGATCGATCGACTCGCCCGTGCCGCAGTACCGTACAATTTGGCGGTTTCGTTGCACGCGCCCAACGACGAACTGCGGAACCAACTGGTGCCCGTCAATCGCAAGATCGGCGTCGACGCTGTGTTGGAAGCCGCCGATCGCTACTTTGATTCGTGCGGACGCCGGTTAACGTTCGAATACGTGTTGTTGGGCGGTGTCAACGATTCCGATGACGAGGCACGCCAACTTGCATCGCTGCTGCGACGTCGCACGGCGATGCTGAACGTGATTCCCTACAACCCGGTCGCCGGTTTGCCGTATAAAACGCCGACGAAGAAAGCGATCGAGAACTTTCGCACGATTTTAGAAAACGGCGGCGTCAATGTTCAGTTTCGCCAACGCAAAGGTGGCGAGATCGATGCGGCGTGCGGCCAACTGCGTCGCAACCGAGGCTCCATCGCACTCCCATCCACTCAAGGCTAAGCACAAATGGCAGTGTCCATCGACATTCGGTACTCCGGCGGCCTTCGCTGTGATGCCGTCCACGGCCCCAGTGGCATGAAACTGCACACCGACGCGCCGACTGACAATGGCGGCCAGGGTGCGTCGTTTTCGCCGACGGATTTGGTTGCGACGGCATTGGGATCATGCGTGATGACGATTTTGGGTTTGGTCGCCCAGCGACATGACCTGGATCTGACGGGGACCCACGTCCATGTCGAGAAAGAGATGGTGGCCGATCCCATTCGCCGGATCGGATCGCTGCGGACGGTCGTGACGGTTCCCGGCGAAGTCTCGATCGATGTCGAAATGCGGAAACGTTTGGAAACCGCGGCACGCCAATGCCCCGTTCATCGCAGTATTCACCCCGATATCGACGCCCCGATCGATTTCGTTTACGGCTGATTGTCGACCTATTTGTCGACCCAATTTGGCGGAAACCCCGCCTTGGGCGACAATTGTGCGTGTGGGAAGTTGGTAAAGTGGGCGAAGAAACGGAGTTGCCCGATTTTTGCCGCTTTCCTACGATTCAAACTCGGTAGGAACGTGGGCAACCACGGCGCACTTTGCCCTGCCTGCCGACCAGCTCGCTTGAAATCAACCCTTCTAGGAATCCGCTATGGACAGTCGTCTGCGTCCGAACCATTTCGCCCGCCGTGTCACGGTGTTGCCTCTTTTGGCGGTCGCCACGCTCGTCGGCATGATGCAATCGCCGGTTGCGGCCCAGCCCGCCATTGCCGAAGCACCCGTCGCCGCGCCGCTTGCGGTTCCTTCGGCTCGCGACAGCGTCGTTGCCCGCACGATTGCCAAGCTGATGCCGGAAAACCACATTTCGGGACAAGGACTCAACGACACGATCAGTAAGCGAGCCCTGCAACTGTTTGTCGATTCGCTTGACCCATTGAAGCTGTACTTTTATCGCAGCGACATCGACGAATTCGCGGCTCAAGAAAATTTCATCGACGACATGGTTCGCCAAGGCGACTTGAAGTTGGCTTACGACATTTTCGGTCGCTTCGTCCAGCGAGTCGACGAACAGGTCGCTGTTGCTCAGGAATTGCTCAAGAGCGATTTCGAATTTGATTCCGACGAATCCATCGTCATTGATCCCGATTCCATCCAATATGCAACCAACCCCGACGAAGCACGTGATCGATGGCGCCGCCAAATCAAGTACTCGTTGTTGGATTTGAAGGACGAAGAAAAAACTGACGAAGAAGCCGTAGAGCAATTGCAACGTCGCTATGCACGTTACGCTCGGCGTTGGAAGCAAACCGACAGCGACGATTTGCTGGAAATGTTTCTGACCGCCGTGACGATGGGCTACGACCCGCACTCGACGTATATGTCGCCCCAGACGCTGGAGGACTTCAACATCCAAATGCGTTTGAACTTGGATGGCATCGGTGCCCAGTTGAGCGAAAAAGACGGCAAAACGACCGTGACTCGTGTGATTCCCGGCGGTGCAGCGGCCAAGCACGGCAAGTTGCAAACCGACGATGTGATCGTTTCGGTCGGCCAAGACGATAGCGGCGAAATGGTAGATGTGGTGGAAATGCCACTTACCGACGTGGTGACTTTGATCCGCGGTCGGGCCGGTACAACGGTCCGTTTGGGTGTCAAACCCGGCGGTGTCGGTGTGGTCGAGGAATATAAAGTCGTTCGCGCTCGCATCGAATTAGAAGAGTCCGCCGCTCGTGGCGAGATCATCGAACACGACATGGGTAGCAAGCTGAAAATCGGCTACATCAATTTGCCGAGCTTCTACCTGGACATGGAATCGGCGCGTCAGGACAAGCAGAACTTTCGCAGCAGCACACGTGACGTTCGCCGCATCTTGGATGACTTCAATGCCAAGGGCGTCGACGGAATCGTGTTGGACCTCAGCAAGAACGGCGGCGGAAGCCTGACCGAAGCGATCAACTTGACCGGATTGTTCATCGATCGTGGTCCGGTCGTACAGGTGAAAAATTCGGACGGCAGCGTCCAACAGTACGCCGACGAAGAAGCCGGCACCGCGTGGGACGGCCCGTTGGTCGTTTTGACCAGCAAGTTCAGCGCAAGTGCCAGCGAGATTTTTGCCGGTGCGATCCAAGATTATCGTCGCGGCATCGTGGTCGGTGATCCGGCGACTCACGGCAAGGGAACGGTCCAAACGTTGATGGATCTTGGACAACAGTTGTTCCGAAACAACCGAGCCAACTTCGGTGCGTTGAAGGTCACGTTGCAACAGTTCTATCTACCCGATGGCGAAAGCACCCAGCGGAAGGGCGTTTTGGCCGACGTGATTTTGCCCAGCATCACATCGAAGATGGATGTCAGCGAAGGTGACTTGAAGTTCGCGCTCGAGCACGACCGAGTCAAGCAGGCACGTCACGAGGTCTATAATATGAAGCCGGCGGACCTGATCGGGATGCTTCGCCAGCGTTCGATGACGCGTGTTGGGGAAGACAAAGAGTTTGGCGATTTGCTGCGTCGCATCGAACTTTATGTCGCGCAAAAAGAGCAGAACACGGTATCGCTTGAAGAGGATCAATTCATGGCTCGCCGCAAGGAACTTGATGCTCAAAAGGAAGAGGAAGACGAGACTCTCGAGACTCAACTGAATCCAGAGGAGATCTATCGTGATAACTTCTATAACAAAGAAGTGTTGAACGTGACGCACGACTACATTGACGGACTGCGAAAGCAAAACTTGGCGAAGGCCAACTGAGCGATTTTTGGTCTCCGTTGAAACAACGAAGGCGGGTGAGTTCTTAAGAGCTCACCCGCCTTTTTTCGTTTTAAGAATTCGATCGATGGGCCGGCACGACCCTTAGCCAATCGATTTCGCGATTGCGTAGATCTCGGCTGCGTCGAGGACCTTGTCGTTGCTGTCGAACAACGATGCAATGGCTTGGCGGTGAGTTTTCATCTTCAAGCCGCCCACGCCTATGGCTCCGTAGCCGACGCCGCTGCCATAGGACTTTGCCTTGTCCGATACGCCGATGCCTTCGATGCCGGCGGGCGGGACTGCATTCAAGTCGATCGCCACCTTCAGCGTCGACAATGACTTCATCGTGTTCTCGGAAACCAGTTCAACCCCGGCGGCACCGCAGGCAATGACGATCTGGGCGCTGGCCAGCACTTCGGCGGTTTGCGAGGGTGTGCCGGCTTGTCCGGCGGAAAGTGTGCCCGAGGATACTTTGCCGCGAATTTCGTCGGCTGCCGATTGGGCCCGCGACAGCGTTCGGCTGGTCACGACGACATCGGCGCCGTCGCTGGCCAGCAATTGGGCAACACGACGTCCGACCGGTCCGGTACCGCCCAGCACGACAGCTTTAGCGCCGGCTAGGTCAATGTGACGGCTGGCCGCGACGACCGCTGCCGAAGCGGTGGTGTTGCATCCGTTGGCATCCAGCATCAACGAAACGCGCACCGGTCCAAAGAAAACTTTCTGGCAAGCGACGAGCAGTTTTTCGGCGGCCGACACGTCACTGCCTCCGATGAAAATCGCCGTGTTCTTAAGATCTTCACCACCTCGAGTGAACATCGCGCCGTGGATCAATCCGGTGGCGTTGGTGACCTGCACGCCTTCGTAGCGAAGCAAGTGATCGACGCCGGCGTCGATTGCGACGACCGAGTCAAACGAGCTGGGTTGGGTGTCGATGTCGAATTGGATCAAGATCTTTTTGGTCATGATGGGTCTGTCGCTCTAATCACGAATCGGGTGCATGAAAGGACATGGGAGTGCCAGACGTCGCTTCGGTGGGCTTTGCCGATTGGCGTCAACGTTGCGACGTTTGCACAAAAAAAGCCTTCCGGCACATGGACCGGAAAGCTCTTCGTATTGTTTTGGCGCTCGCCAAACTCGAAAGACTAGAAGCCCTTGAAAGGGTGCGCCGCAGTGTCTTTCTGGGCGATCATTTCGTCAACACTTGGCTTGCAACCCATTGCGTTAGCAAGTGATTGCTTGACGGCTTCGTAGTTGTACTTGTAGATCTTTTCATCGTCGTCGGCCGCTGGGTGAATGAACACGCCGCAAACGCAAACCAAGTCTTCGGCTTGATCCTTAGGGATGATGCCTTCGGCGACCGAGTCGGCGACTGCTTTGGCGACGGCTGCTTGTGCAGGGCCGAACATTTGTACGACTTGCTTCATGCCCTTCATCGTGACCTTGGTCACCATGACGGTCGAAGGCTTGACGGCAACGTTGGGAGCCAAAACGGCCATCAAGTTCGTGTGGCCTTCGCTTTGGGTGGCCAATGCGTTTGCGAACGCGGTTCCGACGGGACCGTTCTTGCTGCCGATCATCAAGTCAATGTGAGCGACTTCATTGCCATCGCCAACAAGTGCTTCACCAACATTCAAATGCATCGTAGGGGTACCTTTATTTCGAGTGGTTCAGGGAGGAGGTTTTGGAACTGGGAAGGAGGGCCGATCGACGTCCTTGGGTGACCGACGCTAGCCAAAAACTTTGACTTTGTAGAATGCCGCACGTGTAAACACCGCTAGCCCCCGCCGTCATGCCGCCAGGCCCGGTCCAGAAAGTAGCAGACATTACCGCTGATGCAAGCACCTGAACCCCCAAACCTTGGTAGCCGAACGTTGGAATCGGACATCGGGATCCAGCCTCGGACGATTATCATGGTGGGCGCTTCGGTGCGTGCGGCTGCCCAATCGGCTCGGCGGGCAGGATTTACGGTGATTGGCATCGACCAATTTGGCGACTGGGACGCCAGAAACGCTTGCGACGAGTTTGTGGATCTGGAGGATCGTGAAGGCGTCGATGCCGCACTTTCGCGGCATCCGGACGCGTTGGTCGTCCCGGTGGGTGGCATTTCCGATCTCGAGCGGTGGTTGGATCGTCACCCGCAAGCCGCCCGGCGTTGGGTAATTTCGGCCGAAACCAGGCAATCGATCGACGATCCCCTGATGCTGTCGTCCTTGGCTGGACGGGCCGGGATGTCCTTTCCCGAGACTCTAGATGCGTCAGGTCGCATAATCCGCACCGTTTCACCGCAGCGATGGCTCAGCAAACCCAAGCATGGGTCCGGTGGAATCGGGATTCGTTGGCACACCGGGGGCACACTACCCGATCGGACCGATCCACAATCTCGTTGGTTACAGCATTGGATCCCCGGGCGGTCGTTCGGCGCAACGCTATGGATCGGTCCCCGACGGACGGTCTTGCTAGGCGTTTGTCGGTCGATGTTTCATCGCATGACGACCCAATCGTCCGCGAAGAATCTGTTTGCGAACAACCCATTCGTATACAGCGGTTCATTCGGGCCGATCGATTGCCAGCCAAGCGTGGTCGACCCGTTATTGGCATTGAGCCGCCATCTGTCCAGTGAATGTGGGTACCAAGGTCCGTGCAACGTCGATTTTTTGATCGATCCGATGGGGACACTGTGGCTTCTGGAAATCAATCCGCGATGGAGCGGATCGACCGAGTTAGTCGAACGCCGAATGATTGATGACGGTGTGCTCGGGGCGGACGATTCGTTGATCCAGTGGTGGCTCGACGATACGACTGCCCATGTCGCGGTTTCGCCACGCAGGCGTAAGCAAGGAGAGTCCGACGCCTACTACAAAAAGGTTTGCTTCGCCCGGCGGCGTTTGCTTTTTCAGCGGGAACGGATTGCTTCCGTGGTCGATTGCAATCTGCAAATCGCTGATATCCCGGTTGACGGTTCAGTCGTACCGCGCGGAACACCGATATGTTCGGTGATCGCAAAGGGCAGACCGTCAGACCCCGATTTCTATCGAAGGGTCCGACGGGCCCATCATCAATTATGTTGCGAGACGCGATTTCCAAAATGACGATCGGCGCCGAACCGGCACCTCGGCCGGGCGGGCCAATCCCCGTCGTCGGCCGAGCCGGCATGACGTTTCCCGTTACTCGCCCTTTTCCTTTGCATACGTTTCGATGCGATAGAGTTCTTGGTCCACAATTTCGTTGGACAATCGCAGTTGCCCGGATTGATCGAACATCAAGATCATTCCCGGTTCGGTTAACTCCGGTGCGATCTGCAAGCTCTTGCCGCCATCGATATCGACCACCGTTGTTGTGCTAACAAAATCCGGTTCCGGCAACTTCTTGACTTCCAAAGTGATCGGATCCACCACATCGGTCGATTCGGCTTTGTGGCTTAGCACGCTGCCTTCGGTGATCTCGAATTGAAGCGGTACTTTCACGCCATACTTTGGCATGAACTGGGAAACCGAAATCTTGGCGCTGGGTGTGTCACGTTGATATTCGACGGGTTTGCCAGCGACGTTCCACGTCGACGAAGAACCGCCCTGAACCGGGCCGACACGGTAGGTTTCAAATGTCGGTAACGTTGCCGGTTCCGACGCCGCACTCCATTCGCTCCATCGTTGGAAGTCGCGTTTGTTTTCCTTGATCGCGCTAGCCATTTTGTCGGTAACTCGGCGAGCAACTTCGGGCGCCAGCGAACTGCTCTTGGGCTGCATCATTTGGCTGGCCGGGAAGTTCGGATCGATCACTGCGTATCGAAGTCGATACACATACGTTCGGCCGAAGACGGGCGCCGTCCTGAATAGGTCGGATCCGGCGAAGTCATAGAAGCGAAGCAGTTTGTATTTGACGGGGTCTTTTTCGACTTTGCCGCGGCCCATCATCATCATGCCGCCGCCCGACATCATGTCCATCGGATCCATCCCCATGCCCGATCCCATCATATCCATCATCTCCATTCCGCCGCCCGCCATTCCTGGTGCGCCGCCAGGAACGGCAAGTTCGAACTCTTCGTCTTCGTCGAACTTGAAGATCCCTGGATTCTCGGCCTCCTCCCGTTTTTTCTTTTCGATTTCGAGCAATTCCAGTTCCGATCGCGTTTGCATCGGGATTTTGGGGTGAAGCGAGTACGGTCGATAATCATCTAGCAAGACCGGCGGAATCCAGACCGTCAATTGATCATCGCGGTAATCGTCTGGCACGATTTCCGGCGCGTAGCCGGCCCAATACTTGTCGGCCAGCAGCGCGTACCGTTTCAAGTGCCACACGTCGATCCAATCGGCGTCGGCCAACTGTTCGATGGGCTTGTCGGTAACGTCAGCACGTTGAACTTCGAAGTTGAAATACAGCGGCGTGTCGCGTCGCGGATCATAAGCGTCTGCATCTTTGAGTGCCAACTCATAGGCTTCGTAAATCGCCCGGTGTGGCAGCAATGCGGTTCCGGCAATGAACCAACCCACCGTCGGTTTCGGGTTCCGCTTGTCTTCGCCAACGACTGGGCGATGGCCAAAGTCAAACTCACTGGCAAATTTTCGCGTCGGACCGGCCATGCCTGCCATGCCGGAGTCTGGGCCACCCATCATGCCGCTCATCTCCTCCATCATCATCATCTCTTCCATCATCATATCGCCGCCCATGCCGTCCATTCCGTCCATGCCCATGTTGCGACTTCGCGAGCGGCGCGTGCGAGGCTTCGGTGCTTCGACCTTCTCGACGGCATCGGCCGGTTCAAGAGCCGCCAGGGGGTAGTCCAGTGGATCGACGACGCTTCCTTTGATTGCGATCGAAGTCAGGACACCGTGGGTACGCAAATCGACGGGCGGTAAAAGTTGCGGGTCTTGGCGGCGAACGACAGACTGTTCGTTTTGCGCTTCCCAGGGTTTGGAAAGTTTGTAAATCGAAGGATCGATGCCCGTGTAGATCTTTTTCGTCTCCTTCATGATGTCGAATGCTTCGATCTCTTGCAGGCGCTCTTCCAAGATCGCTTCGTTGTGATCGTTATCGATCGCCAACTTCACTTGAGTCGCTTTGGCGGCCAACTTATCGGGTTGATGTTCGTCCAAAAAATTCGGCAATTTCGACCCGCTGAAAATCAGAAAGCCGGAAAGAGCCACGATCACACCGAGAATCATTTTCTCGATGTGAGTGATGAAGAACTGTTTGATTCTGTCGGCGTCCATGGTCGGCTACCTAGGTGATAAGGGGCGTTCAACAATCGGTTCATCACAAAGCGATTCGGCACTTTGCGATCATTTTAACGCAGGTCGGCAAGCGTCTCGCACTGCGGTTTGCCTGAAGTCAGGCGGTGGTCACGGTCTCAATTGGCGACCGGTTCGGTGGCCGCGGGTGCGGTCGTGGTCGGGTCGGCGACTGGCGGCGTTGCCGGCGCGGTTGCATCAGGCGCCGGTTCCGCGGGATCGGTATCTTGCGGCGTCGGCAATTCGTCGGTGGATTCTTCCGGCTTGCCGGCAACTGGGACATCTTCGATCAGTTCGTCGACGTTCTCCTTGTTGACTTTCTCGATCGCCAGCTTGGCAGGGTCCGGCGGATTGTAAATGAAAATGAGGCCATAAATTTCGACGTTCATATCGAGAGGAAATTCCGCGACGGGGCCTTGCGACGCGGCACCGCCCATTCCCATTCCCATTCCCATTCCCTCATCCATCCCCATTCCCATTCCCATGTCCATTCCCATTCCCATGTCCATACCACCGGCGGCCGCTCCGCTTGGCGGCAAGATGCGAACTTGAGTGACTTGAACCATCAAGGGTGCACTGCCGCATGCGGCCAACAGATCAGGCACGGCGCGTTGGTCCATCTTTAGCGACATCATCACGGGAACGCGTTTCGCGACCGCCAGCGCAACATCACTGGGGCTGTCACTGTTGAGTGCTGCTCGCAGTGCTGAGCCCTCGATCGGTTCCATCGCTACATTGACGTATCGATTGTCGGCCGGGTCAGCGCCTTCCATCATTTCGCCTTCCATTCCCATGCCGGACATCATCCCCATTTCTTCCATGCCGCCCATGTCGTAGTCTTCCATTTCCATTCCCATGCCCATTCCCATGCCGCCACCTTCGCCGGGCTTGGAAATCTTGCCGGCACCGCTTTTCACGGAGCTGCCGATGCCGATTTTGACGATTTCATGAATTTTGGCTTGGTAGGCCTGGCGAGCTTCGCCATTGACCTCCGCGACGATCTGAAGCATTTGCTTCAGCATCCACAAGTTTTCTTGCGAGTAATAGACTTCCAATGTTGTTGGCAGCGATCCTCGCCATGGGAACAGGTCCGTCAACAAGCTGGATTGGCTGCCGGCTGACCATCGGACCAATGGGCCGCTGTTGTCGCCAGAGATATCAACCATGCCAGGCATCATTGGGTTGCCCATTCCCATTCCCATTCCCATGCCCATATCCATTCCCATCCCCATGTCCATTCCCATGTTCGCGGTGGCCTCGAACTCGGCGGTCCACTTGGCTTTGGCAATTTCAGCGATCGCGGGGAGGGCGTTCTTGATGTATCGCTGGTACGTCGCACGAAGCGTGATTTCTTTTTCGTCTTCCTCCAATGTCGGGTGTTCCACGAACACTTCGATGGGGATCAGATCGCGAAACTCATCCACAAAGTCTTTGGTCAGGTCTTGTTCGGGCCACGTCAGGATGTCTCGCTGTCGATCGTAAAGCAGCTTCCATGACTCGAGCACTTCGCCTTGGCGTTTGGCGATCAACTTATTCATCTCGATGTGCGATGTTTCGTTGGGGTGGCTGGGGAGTTCCCCTTCAACCGTGGCGACGGTTTGGATGTCTTGCTTGATCTTCGCCGTTTGGCTCGCGCTCTCCGTCGCCAACTTGGACGTCGTCCACCACCAGATGCCGAGCGAGCCAAGGAAGACGACCGCGGACCCAATCCAAAATCCGTATTTCATCGCGATGGCGAGTTGAGCTTTGACTTTATCCATGGCAGTTTGCGATCAATTTGACGGATAGTTGAAAAGGTGATTGAAGATTTGGCAGACGTAACGAACGCGTCTGTTCGATCAAAGTTCGATCAAGGGACAACAGCGACTGACTCTTCGACCGCCGTCGCAGCGGCTTCTTCTTCGGCCGCCTTGCGGGCTTCTTCTTTGGCTTCGAGTCGCTCGGAAAGCACTTTTTCTTGCCAAACGATTTGGTAGACGAATTCCAACTTGCGAACTTGCAACACCGGCGGTTCTTTGAGCACCGCTTCCATCTCGGGAGTCACTTCTTCGCCCTCGGTAAGCCTCATCTGCACCGCCATGATGGCTTCGGGGTCATAGTCTGGGTTGGGAATTTGGATCGGTTGGTCTTTCTTGTCATCGAGCAGCAGCGGATAGGTCAGGCCCATTTCCGGTAGCGTGAATTTTTCCAAGACCGCATTGCCGGCTGCGTCGACCCCAATCGGCAACGTTGCCGAGCTCTTTAGGAACGACGTCGTCAGTATATTTCGGACGTGGTTGCTGCCTTCCAGGCCGATCCGGTCGGGGCTGTTGTAGTAGTGATAACAGTTCATCTGGATTACCCATCCTGATTCGGTCGGACCTACGTCTTCGGCCAAGTTCAGCACGATTGGGTCTTCTTGATTGTTGGTGATCCGAGCCCAACTGCGGATTTCGTCGCGATAGCGCCGCGCAACGCGTTCGGTGTACCACAGCGAAAGGTCTTCGTAGTACTTGGTTTCGAATTGCTGGACGTGAATATCTTTCCGATCCAAATACGGCAGTTCTTTCGGGCTAAGAATCTTGCCATCAGGAAAGTCGACACGCGGGATCGCATCGTTGACAACCTTGATGATCTCAAGCCATTTCAAGCGAGCTTCGCTGTCGCCGGAAACTTCTTTGCCGATTTCGTTCAGATAAGTCAGCTTGCTGTTCAGGTCGCCGTCTTCGCCGGTTTGCAAGTCCGCATAGCTCTTCATCGTTTGAACTTCGTTCTGCGGCGCCTTCCAAAGGTCGTCGTGCGTGGTTGCCCACGAGCGTTCGGTGAACGCGTAGTGCGCGGTCATGCCGATCATCAGCGTCGCAAGTGCGGCCACGGTCCACGGCTTTTTCGCGCGGATCATTCGTTGGGTCAAGATTTCTTGTGGCACCAAGGAAGCGTGGATCTGCGAAACGCCCAATCCTTGCAGGCACAAGCCGTAACAAACCGCGAACGTCGGGATGTTGTCACGGAACGTGGGGATCGCGAGCACGTCTTCGCCACCGAGCCGATTGAATCGGTCAAGAACGTGGACATCAAAGCCAAGGTTCTTGCCTAAGTAAGCGGCCAACCCGGGCATCTTGACCGTGTTACCGGTGATGATCAGTTCGCCGATTTCGGCTTTCTTGTCGATGCTACGGAAGAATCCGATCGAACGTTGAACCTCGGTCACCAAATCGTTGAAGACCGGTCGCATCGTTTGGAAGACCAACTTGGGATCAACGGCTTCCCGAGCGTTGCGTTTAAGATGCTCCGCCTTGGCGAACGTCATCTTCAAGTCTTTGGTCAATTGACGCGTGAAGTGGTTACCACCGATCGGCATGCTGCGCTGCCAAATCCGAAAACCGTTGGTCACGATCAAATCGCTCGAATCCGTGCCGATCGACAACAGCACGGTTGATGGCGGCGGATCATCGGGGTCGAACATGCCAGCGTCGACGCGTTCGTGCATGCGGTCGAATGCCAACATGTTGTAAAGCGCAAGCGGCGCCAACTGAACTTGGTCGACTTCGATTTTGACATCGTCGAAGGGCGCCATTTGACGATATGCCTGTTCTCGCTTCATGGCAAATAGGCCGACTTCGCTTTCCAGCGCGTAGCCTTCTTCGACCATACTGCCGGGCATCATTTGGAAGTCCCAAACGACGTCGGCCAAGTCGAACGGAATTTGTTGGCGAGCTTCGTAGCGAACGATGTCGGCAATCTTCTTGACTTCGACCGGCGGCGGCTTGAAGAACTTTGCCAGACCGCTTTGACCGGGAACGCTGATGACGACCTTCTCGTTGATCGCGTCGTTGCGCTCGAGCAATTGGTTCAGCGCGTCGGCGATCAATTCTTCGGCGACGGCTTCGGGCTGACTCAGGATCTTCGGGTATTCGATGAAATCGAACGCATCGGCAACCGGCTCGCCATCGACCAACGAACAGCGAAGCGCCTTGAGCGCCGTTTGTCCGATCTCAATTCCCCAAACGCTGGAACTGCTTCTTGCCATGAGTGATGCTTATCGAGGGAAATGGGTAAACGTGAGGATGAGTCAACTAAAAACTTGTTCGCGAAACCGACTACGCTGATGACGTGCCCGGGACTGATGGCCCGCTCGCCGCTACAATCGCCGGACACATGATTTTCCAGGTCCGAATCGGCCGAACCGCTAGTTTACTGGGAATCAACGTAAATAGTGCGCAAAGAATGAGATGCTCGACGATTCTCGTCAGCTTCCAGGCCGACTATGACGGATCGCCTGAATGATTTTGAAAAAGTTCGAAAAGAAGCCTTTGGCGAATAAAACTGTCATTCCAACGACCGAACCTCATTCTACTGATTCCTAGAACCCTAAGTCAAACTTTTTACCCTGACTATGCCTGTCTTTGACGAGTGTTGTGTATTGATTCCGGCGTCGACGCTGGAGGACTTTCCGACCAAGTTGTCCGACGACGATGCCCGCAGCCTGCTGGCGGGCTGGACCGTGCTTTGGCACCCGCGTTTATTGGCTCAAACCGAGCAAACGCCCGCATGGTACCGCGCCGATGCCCCGCCCGAACCTCCCGCTAAACGGATGATCGTCGCGCCGGCGCCCAGTCTGGCGAAACTGCCCCAGGCATACGCCCAGCGCGCCATCGCCGACGCCGATTGCCGCTGGATCACAGGGGCAAATCGGGCCGAGATGGAGGCTGCGCTGGGGCTGGATCCGTGCGACCCTTGCGATGCTGATCCCTCGGTGGTGGATGGTTCAGGCCGGAAAATCGGTGTCGAGGACTTCTATGCGGCAGGGTTCGTCGCCCTACAGATCCAGATCATGACCCGCCGGCTTCGCTACACAAGCAATCTGGACGAAATTTTCCTGCAAACTCGCTTAGTAACCGCGGCGAAGGCGTTTTTGCAGGGTGACGGACCAGCCGCGACGGCTGCCCTGCATGAGGTTTTCGACGCGCTGGCCGAAGAAAGAGACCACTATTTCACGTCGGATCCCCATCTGATCGATCTGACGTTGGTCACCGATTCGACGGTCGACGCCCTGATCGATGCGTGGGCCGCGCGTCCTATGTCGCTGCAGTCGGTTCCGAATTCCGATTCGCCGCAACTGGCGACCCCCGGCAATCTGCTGTTTGATGGGCGGGCAGCCATCGCCCTATCGACGCGAACGGACGCGCCGTCGGTGGATCTGCTGGGCCGGCTTCGCGGCGGCGAGATCGGATGGGCCGGGGGGGGACCCGATTCGGATCGCCATTTGGATGCGATGACACTTGTGCAGTCACAAGACGCATTCGTTGCCGCGCATCAACAGGCGACCGAAGCGATCGGCATTGCGCCACTGGTGTACGGGCGTTTGACGGGCGCGACGCCCTCGGACATGACCGCGACGATTACAAAACTGGGATATCAAGGAATGATCCCGATCGATTTCGCCGGCGGAAGCGGATTCGGCGACGAGGCCAAGGTCATTTTGCAGGCCGGTGGCGCCGAAATCGAAGCGTTGACGGCGAAACCCATCGATGCGGCAAGCGATGCGTCGTTTCTAGCCATCGGCGCAAAACTGGGCGAAGCGATCGACAGCGGCGAGATTGCGACGGCCCTGTTGGTGCACTGGCCCGGCCAAGGTTGTGAAAGTTTTCATGACCTACGACGGTCGGCGTCGTGGGGCGTTTCGCTCGGCCGTTTCTGGCGTATCGATCGCTACTTTACCGAAGGCGAACACCCCTATCATCACGCCAATACGTCGGCAACGACCAACGATTCCGCGGTCCTTTTGAACGATCTGGTCGAGGCCGAAACGGCTGATCCGGTGTCCAGCATCGCCGCCCATTATCGCGCCGGGATCGTCGCCGAACGTGACGCGATGATTCGTGGCATGGCCGCCTTGGTTCGGGGAACGGCGTCTGACGATAACGCGATCGATGCGGCGGAATCGTTCGCCACCGCCGTCGGAGCCAAACCGTCCGACGCGACTGGCCAATCCAAATTGATCATCAATCCCTATTCCAACGGCGTCCGCCATCAAACGCTGATGCAGAAGGACGTTGGCGCGGCGGATCACGTTTTCGCGGCATCGTCGGTGTCCGGTGGCGTCGCCGCCACGGCCGATGTGCCGGCGTGCGGTTTTGTCTCGCTGAAGCCGGGGAAAAGTAACAAGCAGTCGTCGATGAAGGGCTGGCTGCGCAACAAGTGGCTGGGGAACCCCACGTCGATCGCTGAAGGCGGCAGGTTGCAGAACGAATTTCTAGAGGCTTCGATTCATCCCGAATCGGGTGGCATTTCGGGGGTTTATAGTGGGACTTCGCGTGGAAATCGATTCTCAATGCGGCTGGTCGCGGTGGGCTTAAACGGCCACAGCGAGAAAGCCGAAACGACGATGAAGTGCGACAAGATACGTGTCGTCGAGAGCACCACGGCCAAAGGCGTCATCGAAGTGACTGGCAAGATCATTGACGACCAAAACGTCAGCTTGGCAATGTTCAAGGTGCAATACACTCTCGCCCGCGGCAGTCGCGTGATCGACGTTGACGGCGAAGTCTCGCCAGCAACCACGACCACCTCGGCAACCGCGACCGCATGGGGTGACGATCCGTGGCGAAGTTATATTGCCGCCCGTGTTGCGGTGGCCTCCGATGCATCGATCTGTCGCGTGCTTTTGCGAGACAAGGTGCATCGTGGTGGCGCACGCCGTTTGGTGTCACCCTTGGGTTTGTTGATCGACGAAGCCGACCGGCAAACGATGGTCGGAACTTCCGGTCTGGCATTCCATCGCCGTGTCGATCAACGTTTCTTTGACACGATCTTAAGCGTTCGCGGTGAGGCTCAAGCGAAATTTTCGCTTCACTATGGCTTTGATGTTTCCAACCCGATCACGTCGGCCAAGTCAGCCATTGCACCGCCGATCGAGGTCGACATTGCCGCCGACGGTCGCGCTAGTGATATCGGGTGGATCGTCCACAGCAGCCCCAAGGATTTGGTCGTCAGCGCGATGGAAGTCTTTCGACGCGACGATGGTGCTCTGGCGGCGACGGTTCGCATCATTCAAACTCGTCCCAAGTCATGCAACGCGACGCTTCGATTTTTTCGCGACGTCGAGTTTGCTTGCTTGGCCGGTGACGACGAGTCCGAACGACTGGCGGCCCGTGATGATCAGGTCTCTGTTGCGATGGCGGCTCACGCCGTCACTGATTTATTGGTTGTGTTCAAACCGTCCGGTGATTCAACGTGACCGCTTCTTCTGCTTCCACACCGCCGCCGACGTTCGAAGAAGCCGCCAAACGCAGCGGGCTGGTGGACGAGGCTCGCTATGCCCGAGCCGTGGAATTGGCGGGATCCGGTGATCCCGAAGCCGTCGCAAAGGTCTTGGTTCGAAGCGGCATCCTTACCCAGTACCAGGCCAACCAACTTCGCGATGGACGTACCAAGCTGACGCTCGGGCCCTACTTGATCACCGATTTCATCGGCCAAGGCGGCATGGGCCGTGTCTTCAAAGCGGTTCACAAAGTGATGGGGCGCGAGTGCGCGGTGAAGGTGTTGCCTCGCGAAAAATCGACGCACGAATCACGCGACAGCTTCCGTCGTGAAATTCGTTTGCAAGCCGGACTCGATAGCCCCTACGTTGTTCGCGCGTTCGATGCCGGGCAAGACGGAAAGGTGCATTACCTGGTGACCGAGTACGTGCCGGGGACCGATCTGCGAAGGCTAGTCCGAAGCAAGGGTCCGCTGTCGATGGGCGATGCCGCGTTGATCATCTCGCAAGTCGCGATGGGCCTTCAATACGCTCACGATGTGGGGCTGATTCACCGCGATATCAAACCGGGCAACATTCTGGTCACGCCCGATGGACATGCCAAACTATCGGACATCGGGTTGGCGGCCTGGAGCATGGGTCTAGAGGACGATCCGCGGGCCGGCAAGATTGTCGGTACGGCCGACTATATCTCGCCCGAACAGATTCGCGATCCGCTTACCGTCGGTCCGCTATCGGACATCTACGCGCTCGGTTGCACGTTGTACTACACCGTCACGGGCAAAGTTCCCTTTCCCGGTGGCGATTCGCGATCGAAGTGTCGGCGTCACTGCGAAGAAACCCCATGGCATCCGCGCAACTTGACGGCCGATCTTTCCGAAGACTTCGTCGATACCATTGCCGATATGATGGAGAAGGATCCGACGCGACGTGTCCAATCGGCCACCGAAGTAGCGCAACGATTAGAGCCTTGGGCCAGTTCCGCATCTGCCATCTCGCACCACGGTATCGATGAAGCATCCGATCGGCGCCAATGGACCCCGCCACCGCCACCGCACGAACCGTCGCAGATTCGTGAACTTCCCGAGACGCCACAATTGTCAGGCAGCGGTGTCTCGGGCATCGAGCTCGATTCGATGACGTCTCACGAAACGTCGATGTCATCGGTACCCGTCGGCTTTGATCTGGAGTCACCACTTCCGCGACGCCACAGTCACGCGATGCCGATCGCCATCGCGCTTGCCATCGCGGTTCCGATCAGCTTGTTGATCGGGGCGATCATCGGGTTCGTGCTTCACGAGCAAATTTGATCGCTCGTGAAGCGTGACGTGAAGCCTTAGGACGCATCGACGACTTCCAGTTTCAGATCGTCGCCCCAAATCGTTCCGTCGCCAATCAGCAAGAAGCCGATCGCGATGTTGGTCGCTTCGGCGGGAACGTCCAATTCGATCTCGTATGTGGTCCAATCCGTCGTGCCTTTGACGCCGCGATCTTGCATGTTATCGAACCCCAATGGTTGATCCCCAGGTCCGTCGATCCGCATCCAAAGACCCGACGATTTGGCGTCTTTGGTTTTCAAAAAACCAGACAATCGAATTCGTTTGCCTCGGTAATCGTCAGATTGGAACATTTGGGTAAACGTTCCAAAATTGCCGGATGGTTTCACGCGTGCGATTCGGCCGCTCGCTTCGCCGGAGTGCTTGTCGTCTTTGTCCCGGACCAGCTCGTATCCCATTCCCCCGCCGCCCCATTGATCCGCAAAGTCGGGGTTGTTGCGAGAGATTTTTTCAAAATCAAGATTCGAAGGTTGGGTGGGCAAGCCGGCGTTGGTAAGTGGCCCGCCGGTCAGTTTCGGACCCTTACCCGCTTCACCGACCACGCGAATCAAAAAGTCGTCGCCCCACAGATCACCTTTACCGGTCATCAAGAATCCGAAGCAGATTCCAGTCGCCGTGTTGGGCACATCAAGCACCACCGAGTGAGGCGTCCAGTCTGTTTTGCCTTGGATACGTCGGTCGCCCATGTTATCAAACGCCAGCACTTTGTCTTTGCCGCCATCGACGCGCATCCACAATCCGCCGGTGCCCTGAACATCGCTCTTGATGTGTCCGCTCAGCTCGATTCGTTTTCCCACCAATCCATCGACACTCATGCACTGAGTGAAGGTTCCAAAAACGCCGCCGTCCTTGCTGGCCAAGTGCGCGCTCGCGCCGCCGCCGCGCCCGTTCTGCTTATCGGCACTCAAGTCATATCCTTTTCCACCGCCGCCCCATCCTGTGGGCAGGCCACGGTCGCTGACGTCTTCGAAATTCATATTCGCGCCGAACTCAGAAACCTCGCCGGGTTTCTGTTCCGCGTCGGCCAACGGTTTCGGATCCTTTGGTGCGGGTTGTGCGTTGGCCGTTCGCTGTGTCAGCGCGACGGGGCAGAAAAATCCTACGGCCGCTACTGTGGTCAATAGCAGGCCAAGTGTTACTTGTCGTTTAGAACCAAACGGATTCGTTTTCATCGCCATCAGCCTTCGTTTAAGG
This sequence comes from Rubripirellula tenax, assembly GCF_007860125.1. Taxonomy (NCBI): domain Bacteria; kingdom Pseudomonadati; phylum Planctomycetota; class Planctomycetia; order Pirellulales; family Pirellulaceae; genus Rubripirellula; species Rubripirellula tenax. The sequence goes on along the minus strand of NZ_SJPW01000003.1, from coordinate 306,612 downwards.
GATTCGGAAGATCGGAACGCCGCCACTTGACCGACTTGATGCGGCATCGGGCGCATGGATGCCACCAACACCGCTACGCTTAGCAGCCCGCGAGCGTATTCGGGAACCGGTCGACCCATTCGACGAACGGCAAGTTCGTCGCATGCCATCTCGCCGGTGATACGCCATTGGCGATGCAGCCACCAAGCCATCGGATGAAACCAAAAGATTGCTTGGGCAATCGCCGGCACGATGTTCCAAACCAGATCGCCCCGAGATGCGTGGGCCAATTCGTGTGCCAAAACGCAACGAACTTCGTCGTCACTAGCGTGAGCAACCAAGTGTCGTGACAACACAATCCTCGGATTGACGAAGCCGACCAAAACGGGGCCAGAAACTTCATCGGAAACCATCAATTCGGGAGCCCTTGGCAATTTGAATTGCTGGACGAGTCCGCGGTAGTTGTCCGTGATCGAACCGGAATCAAGAGGCTGCATGGCGATGCGACGAGACTGTCGCCACTGGATGACCAGCCACACCAAACTGGTCAGCAATCCGATGCACCAAATCGCCATCAGCCAACTGGCTTGAGCGTTCCGTCCGTCAACAGGTTCTGTATCGATGCTCTCAGTCGTCGCCGCATCCAAAGTCGGGATCCGTGTCGGGGTCGTCGCCGGGACTGCTGACGGGATCGTATTCGATTCGGTTAGAACCGATGTCTGCTGAGCCATCGGATTGGCGCTCGGCGTGACTTCCAAAATCGGCGGCAGAACCGGTATCGCGATCGTTGGTATGACGACCAACGCGATCAGAAACTTAAGACTGACCAGTCGCCACCACCAATGTTGGATGCGCGCGGGTACGGTCGTGATTCGCGATAGCAAGATCGCGACCAGGCCGACAATCGCAAATGCGATCCCACCCTGCCACGACGCTCGATAGAGACTCGATAGAAACGCTTCCGTCATCATTGTTTTCCCTCGCTGTGCCGTTTCTCGATCGTTTCGACAATCTTTTTCAATTCTTCCAGTTCTGTTTCACTGATCTGGTCCGAATCGCTCATGTAGGCCATGAACGGTGTCACGGACCCGCCCAGAACGCGGCGGACAAAGTCGCCAACGAGCGACTGCATCACTTCGCCTCGCGGGACACACGATTGGTATCGAAACGTGCTGCCCACCTTTTCTCGCGAAAGCAATCCCTTGCACCGGAGACGTTCCATGACTGTCAACACGGTGGTTCGGGCTTTCCCTAGCGCCGCGAAATGCTCGGCCGCTTGGCGGACGGTAACCGGCCCGCTGTCTTGGACAAACTGAAAGATCGCCAATTCTTCGGGGCCAACCGAAGGCATGGGTTTGGGCGGGATGTGGCTGCGCGTTGAATCGGTCATGGCATTCCCAGCACGTGAATTGAGCGGCTGGCAGCGGTGGAGATCACAGCCTGCCTACTCCTGTAGTCTGGGTTGACTATAGGTGTAGGCATTTGGCGGGTCAACGCTTTTTCTGGACAATTTTTCGCCATCACGGGTGGATCGACGCTGGTTCTTGTCGATCGGCCGATGCGTCGTCATAGTGCGGGTCCATTCGGCGAAGGAGCGAAAACGATGTCGGCAAGTCCCGTTCACACCACCGACGTTCACCGAATCCTGAAAGAAGTCTGGGGATACGACGCGTTTCGGCCTCTCCAGCATGAATCGATTGAATGCGTGATCCAGCGCCGCGATTCATTGACGGTGCTACCCACTGGCGGCGGGAAGTCTCTTTGTTTTCAGGTTCCCGCACTGGCGATCGACGCCTTGGCGGTTGTGATTTCGCCGCTGATTTCGTTGATGAAGGACCAAGTCGACGCGCTGCGGGCTTGTGGTGTCGCGGCCGCCTTCGTCAATAGCACGCAAAGCGACGACGAGAAACGCGAGGTTGCCGAACTGATTCGCAGTCGCGAATTGAAACTGCTGTATCTAGCTCCCGAACGGTTGCTCAACCCCAAGACCTTTGAGTTTCTGCGCCGCCAAACGATCTCGTTCTTTGCCATCGACGAGGCGCACTGCATCAGCAATTGGGGGCATGACTTTCGCCCCGAGTATCGAGGCTTGCGTCAGTTGGTGGATCAGTTCCCGGGCGTTTCGGTTCACGCCTATACGGCGACCGCGTCGGGGCCGGTGCGCGATGACATCGTCACACAGCTTGGGCTGCGAGAACCCGAAGTGATCATCGGCGATTTCGATCGACCCAATTTGACGTACCGCATGATTCGCACCGACGGCCGACTCGGTCAAGTCATGGAAGTCGTCGGTCGTCACTCCGGCGAATCGGGTGTCGTGTACTGCATCAGCCGCAAGGAAGTTGAAAAGACGGCCGCTGCGATGGTGCAAGCCGGCATCGTAGCGCTGCCGTACCACGCCGGACTGAGTGACGAGACTCGAAAACAGAATCAAGACGCGTTCATCAATGATCGCTGCGACGTGATCGTCGCCACCGTCGCGTTCGGAATGGGAATCGACAAATCCAACGTGCGTTTCGTCGTTCATGCCGGTATGCCCAAATCGATCGAACACTATCAGCAAGAAAGTGGTCGCGCCGGACGTGATGGGCTGGAATCCGAATGTGTGCTGTTCTATTCGGGCGGCGACGTGGTGACGTGGAAAAAGATCATGTCGGGCGAACCGTCTTCGTACGATTCATCGGTCGCGTCGCTCGAATCAATGTTCGGCGTTTGTGCCTCGGCAGTCTGCCGACACCGATCGCTGGTGGAGCACTTTGGCCAAAGCTATGCGACGAACAACTGCGGCGCTTGCGACGTGTGTTTGGACGAAATCGACTTGGTCGATGATCCGATCACGCTGAGCCAGAAGATTTTGTCTTGCGTCGTGCGGCTCAGAGAACGTTTCGGCGTATCGCATACGGCCAAGGTGCTGTGCGGTTCCGGCGAACAGCGGATCCGCCAACTCGGGCACGACCAATTGAGCACGTACGGATTGCTGGCGGACGATGGTTTGCCGTCCGTCCGCATGTGGATCGACCAATTGATTCAACAAGGTTATCTGTGTCGATTGGGCGAGTACCAAACGTTGGGGCTGACCGAATCAGGCCGTCGGTTGTTGCACCGTGACGGCGAACCGAAATTGACGATCGCGACGAAATCAAAGAAAGCAGTGCGAAGCACCGGAGTCGCCACGCCCGCCGATGCATGGCAGGGCGTTGATCGCGGACTGTTCGATGTACTGCGTCAATTGCGGCGTGATATCGCAACGGAGCGAAGCGTTCCCGCCTACGTCATTTTCGGCGACGCGACTCTGCGCGAGTTCGCCAGAGAACGACCCACGACGCTGGCCGCCTTCGCGAAAATCAAAGGTGTGGGCGAACGCAAACTCGCCGACCTGGGCGAACCCTTCGTCGAATCGATCGAAGGTTATTGCCGTGACTTGAATATCACCTAGTCACACGGTGACTGCCAATGGGTAACTCGATTTTTAAGTCGCCATCCAGGCGGCTTTGTAGCTGAGTCCTAGATTGATGATTCGTTGCATCAGCGATTCGTAGTCGATTCCTGCCACTTCCGCCGACTCGGAAAAGTCTTCCCCGTATTCGATGTTCGGGTTCGCGTTGGCTTCGATCACGAAGATTCCGCCTTCGCTGGTCATTCGCAAATCCATGCGGGCGTAGCCACTCATGCTGAGTGCACGGTACACCCGTTTGCAAATTTTGGAGATGCGGTCCGCCGTGGCGGCATCCAAGTCATCGGCTGCGCGAGTCGTGATGTCGTGCTTCTCTTGATACTTGCGATTGAACTTGACCGTCCGCGTTGCGATGCGGGCGACGTCATCGGGCATTTTGCCAAAGTCCATTTCCCAAGCCGGAAATGTCGTCAACCGGGTGTTTCCCACGACGCCAACGTACAACTCGCGGCCCTCGATGAACTGTTCGGCGATGACGTCGTCCTTGGTCTTGTCGTGCAAGAACGCGACCCGTTCGGCTAGCGCTTCATCGGTGTGAACGATCGATGCTTGGGCGATTCCAAACGACGCGTCTTCGATCACCGACTTGACGAACAACGGAAACGACAGTTTCTTGGGCCGATGGGTTTTGCGACCATACGGAAACACTGCAAATCGTGGCGTCGGAATGCGGTGATAGGATAACACCTTTTTCGATAACGCTTTGTCTTTGCTCAACAGCAGCCCGCGCGGATTGCATCCCGTATAGGGTTGCTGCATCAGTTCCAAATAGCTGATGACGGCGAAGTCGTAGGTAACCACGCCGTGGAATTCTTCCAGCAGCATGAACGTGATATCAGGCTGGAAGTCACGCAGCGCTTCGCGAATCGGCGCAAGATCATCGTAGACGCCGACCGGCAGCACATCGTGACCCAAGCGGCGGAGCGTTTCGCATACATCAAATTCCGCTTTCCACGGAGTCAACTCGTCCTCGGTGACGCCGTCAAGCGTCAACGGCGGCACGTGTCCGTCGCGAACCAAGACCAAGATTCGTCGATTCGTCATGCGGCACATCGATTTCTAAGGAAGGGGCGGACGCATTCTTGGGTGCTGATTCTAAATGGCGACACGGTGGCCTTCCTCGTGCAAAAAGTTGGTGGTTCGAACCGCGACAAGGATCATGGCATCGCGTTTGACTTCGTCGGGTGAACCGCCCATTCGCAGTTTCAATTCTCGGCAGCGTTCGATCATTTCTTGGATCACTTGATCGATCGTGTAGGTGTATTCGCCGGTCCATCTCGCAACGGACAGTCTGAGTTCGGGGCGAATTCGCGTCAAGAAAGCCGCTGCTGTGGGATTGCGTTTGTCTTCGGTGTCCATGTGAAAAAGCTTGCGAAGGTCGTTGTCGTACACGCTGGGGTAGTCGACGCCGTAGTGTTCGCGTTTCTGCGCGTAGTGGCTGCGAAGGGTTTTGCGGATTCGCGAGATCGGTTCGATCGTCGCCCTCGATTGGACACGCGGCTTCTGCCCTTGAATCGATTTCATGAAATCGTTCACCGCATGCAGTTTGTTGATCGCGGGCCAGTCGTCATAACGGGTTCGCCAACGAGATCCGGGCCTTAACCACACGGCAAACGTTTCCGCGAAATCTTCTAACGGATGTGACTGAGCGTACCACATTTCCAGGTGTAAAACGAAGTCTTTGCTGGACGGCGTCGGGTTGTAATATTCGGGGTACGGCAGGGACGGTTTGCCGAAAATCTCGCGGTAAGCGGCCCTTCGACGCAGTCGGTACGCACTGTCAATCGCGTGCCCCGCCTCGTGCCGCAAAATCTTCATGCACCACGATTGGGTGCCGCCTTCGACATCCAGCAGTTGTTTTCGCTCCAATCGCATCAACCGCGGATGAGCGAGGTAGAACGGAATCGCGATCCCCGGAATGTCGTCGGGCGAGAACCAATCGACGCTCAGCCAGCAGTGAGGCTTGAAAAGCAGTCCGCGTCGGGCTAACTCTTCACCCAGTTGGGCGATTCGCTTTTCCAACGGCGTGCCTGCGATCGTCAAATTCAGGTCACAGAACCGTAGATCCAACAATTGCTCGTCGGACATCGAATCGAGATCGGCAGGATTCGATTTCGATGAGCCAGTAGTTTTTCGAAGGTGCTTGCCAGACTTCATGGTTCCCATTGGGTATGGCGGTCGAAACTTCTAACCCGTTGTCAAACACGAAACGATCGATCCGTCGGGGGCCGCCAGTCTATTCGAGATCGCCTGTTTGTCGTTACCCTAATTCCCATTCTTTGTCGCCAAACTTACTGGACCGATTCAACCGTGATTGATCGAGATCATGCAACACCTCGCGCATCGCAAACGGTCGCCTGTGTCCTGACCGGCGGTGGTCGAAGTGCCGTCGCCGTGGTGGCCATCGCGGGGGAAAAAGCCAAAGCGATCGTGGATCGGTACTTTGACCCTGCGTTTCGCCGGACCTTTCGACCCGGACAAGTTCGATACGGCCAATGGGTTGGACAGGATGATTCGGCGGTGGCGACGGAGTCAGTTGTAATAACCCCATTGGACGACAGCTCATTCGAAGTCCACTGTCACGGCGGCGTCGCGGCGACGCGCCGAATCATGGACGACTTGGCTGTGGCGGGTGCGTTGGCGATCGAACCGAATCAATGGGTCTGCGGCCGCATGCCGCCATTGATCGCCGAGGCGACCGCGGTCTTGGCCGGTTGTGTCACGGCAAGAACAGCAGCGATCGCCATGGATCAGGTCCGCGGTGCACTGCAGGGTTGGGCAACCACGTCGTTCGATGGCCTGCAACAGTCGCCCGTGTCAGCACACGATGTAAGGCTGCAAGCCGCAGACATTTTGCGGTCAGCCGTGGTCACTGCTCGCTTGACGGTGCCGTTTCGAGTGGTGTTGGTAGGCCCGCCCAATGTGGGGAAAAGCAGTTTGGTCAACGCGATCGTTGGCTACGACCGCAGCATCACGATGGATGTGGCCGGTACAACGCGCGACGTCCTGCATGCCGATACGGTGATCGACGGGTTGCCGATCCGGATCAGCGATACCGCGGGCATCCGCGTCAGCGACGAACCGATCGAACGCGAAGGCATCAAGCGAGCTCGCGGCGCCGCGGTCGACGCCGACTTGGTCGTCCGCGTGGTCCAGCCGGGAATCCCCCCCCTCGATGA